>JBIJCS010000052.1:0-14428 GCA_044344575.1 Pirellula sp.
GTTGCCAGCAAAACGAAAACGCCCCTCAACCAACCACAACCTTAGCAATCTTGCCCCACCAGGGAGAATTGGCAGCCTTCAGTGAAACACTCGGACTACCTCAAAAATTTGGTCATCATGGCTTCTGCCGACGGATCACTGACCGAACGCGAAATCGCTTGGCTCATCGACCGCTGCGCTGAACTCGGACTCGGCGAAGCCGATCTCGGCGAGGCGATGGAATTTGCCATCAGCGACGAAGCGACCCTGAAACTACCAAAAGATCGCACCGAGCAAATGAAGCTACTAGGTGACTTGATCCGAATCATGGCCGCAGATGGCGAACTCGACGAAATCGAAAAAAGACTCTTCGCCCTTGCCGCAGCCAAAATGAACGTGAACCAAAAAGACCTCGATGACTTGATCACCAAACTTCTGAAAGACTAACGATGCGCACCCATTCCAAGAGGTCACGCATTCCGAGAAGTAAGGTTACGCGGTTCTACTGCTTAAAAATCCACTAGCAAAAAGCTCGCAACGCATCGAGTGCCGCAAGCAATTCAGACCGGCTGATCTCTTGCCACTGACTCGAACGGTGGCGGATAATGCAAAGCTTGAATTGCTCCACAAGCTCCTGCACATCTTGCGGCAAATTCCCTAAAGACTCGAACGGATTGCCTCTGGGTGACTCCTGACTCAAGCCGGAATCTGCAACCTCGATTCGTTCAGACCCGTCACTCATGGCATCCGAATTGCGACTCCTTTGAGCAGTATCTCCAAAATCTTCGTTCGCATCCAATGTATCTCCAAAATCAGGTCGCTCGTTTCTGGGACCACTTTCGAACTTGTCTTTGGTGCCCGATGAATACTCGTCTTGCTGATCATCCTTAGCATCCCCCCCATCCACGAATGCACGACTCAGAGGCCTGCCTGTCGAACTCGATTCCACCTCGTTCCCTGATGTGCCATCGAGTCCATTCGAACTTGTCCGGAAACCATCATCGGTGGCCTCCGCAATTCGCGCTGTCTCGACTTGGTAAGTCGAATCCGCTGTCTGCATCGCCTGCGCCCGCGTTCGCCGCATCTGCGAAATACTCCACCGACTCTGCGATGCGCCTTCTAACCATAACTCTGCATCATCCCAGTCCAATGCTGCCCAAAAGTGACTCCAATACAAACCAGCATAAGTAGACCAAGACTCGCCAAAACGATCATACACTCGACGCAATCGCCCTACGTGCTGACACGTAACAAAGCCAACCATCGACGCCCATGCCTCGTCACTGTACTGACTCGATGCTGCCCCATCATCAATCTTTGACTGCCGCCACTCCGAAATGATCTTCCCCTTCTCCCAATTCGTTTGGCTTACCAGAGATTGCCACCTACCAACAAAACTCTCTGAATTCGAATCAACAACCCATTCCTCGCTGAACGAATCTGCCTCATGTTCGATCATTGCTGGCTGCTGCCGGAGTGCATCATCTTGTGTTTCCATACGAAGCGATCCAAGGTTAAGAGGTAGGCCAAACGACTTTTCACCATCATTGAAAAGAATTGCCATTACGCGTGCGTTCCAAGCCCCCTCTGGGCCCCCTCCGCATCCGAATGCGCAATCAATCAATGAGCCAGAAGAGTAACTATGGAACTTGCAGAATCCAAGAACCACACCCTCCAAGATTCCCACACTCGGTGGAATCCCGTTCATAACCTGCCTTTTAGGTAAAGATGACCGGCAAGGCCCTCCACACGTCACCACCAAAAGCAGTGGAAAACTCGTTCAAAAATTCAAAGCACCAGCTTCCAAGGACGGAATAACCTCTGGAATAACCTCTGGAATAACCTCTGGAATAACCTCTGGAATAACTTCAGGAACAGCATGAGGACCAGCCTCCGGTCTAACTGCCGGCGACAATTCTTCACTTGGCTCGGGGGACTGGAGGCCTTGTTGCACCTCAGGAACCTTACTCCCAATCGGTTCGCCTACCGGCTCAAGCGGTGCTGGCTTCGAAGGTTTCGGGACTTCTAATTCTTCAGGACGTGATAATCCATCCTCTGCAGGTGCAAAGGTTATTTTCTGCCATATCAATTCGCGCCAACCCTGCGGTATGCGGTACCAAGCCAATGGCCCACCAACAACAGCAATGACAAAAAATAAACCGAACAAAGCAACCCAACGTAACAGCGCAGTTTTCGCGTCGCGATAACGAAGCCCCATCAACGATCCCAAAACCAGTGTCTCATCCTCTGACTCATGCGACGCGAGTATCTCCGCAGAATTCGGGTCCGACTGCAATCGGCTTCGACGCGCCGTGGTGTTGCTACTGTTGACTAAAACACTCTCACCCACAAAATCCTTCTCCGCCTTTCGCTTCGTGGGTGGACTAACCGGACGCTGTATCTCCTCGTTTTCCGGTAGCGGCGTCGCCTCGCGAGCTTTCTTCCACCAAACGGTCCACTTAGAAAAAAACTCCCCTGTAAACAGCGACCCTGTAAACAACGACCCTGCAAACAGCGACTTCTTTTCGGCCGCCTCGGCCTCCGCCTTTTGTACTGCAAGCGTCAACGGTCCTGTGACCGAGACAGCTGGGCCTGTGACCAAGACAGCTGGGCCTGTCGATTCCAATGCTACAGGCTCAAGCTTTTGCGAGGGAACTTTCGTGGCCTTCCCTTGGCCCGCTCGATCAGCCGCCCGCCCCTTCGCCTGGGACTTATTCTTAGCCCCAACAAATGCCTCCTTCCGTACCACAGCCTCCTTCAAGGCTTCTGACTCTTTCGGTGCTACAGCGTCCTTCCGTGTTACAGCGTCCTTCTGTGTTACAGCTTCCTTCGCCGAAACAGATTCTTTCGCAACAACAGGCTCCTTGTCCAAAACATCCTTCGGTAACTCCTCGAAGGGTTCGGCCCGCTGAACAACATCCCCTACAACCGAGTTCTCCTTCGCAAACTCTCCTGGCACCGGACGCGATATCGAGGAGACCGTCTCACATAAACGACTCATCGCCTGCATCAACTGATCGGAGTTCTCCTGCATCGCCATCGGAAAATACTCGATGGCTTCTTCAATCCCATCAAGCCGTTTGGTCAACGACCTTATCTGCTCGGAAAGGTCCTTCTGTACAACCCGCAACGCCTCAATGGACTTCTCTTGCACCTCCTGCAAATCTGCTTTCGATGCACCGGGTACAACCTGCGAAACGACCGGTGTGACCAACGGTGGAGGCGTTGAAGACACCGTTGCCGGTGCTATAGGTGCCACCACCCTCTCGCCCACCGCACGAAGATCGAAGTGAATCGAATTCTTCGACTGCGAAGGTAAATCAAAACCAATCGCAGGTGCCACCTCAGGTTTTGGTTGGGATACCGGAGACTTAACACCACCCGTACTTGCTCCCTGCCCCTGCTGCGGTCCCTTCTTTACGACTCCTCCGGCAGGCACGGTGCCAGAAGCTCGTTGAGAAGGTAGAGGAAGTGTCGGAAAAGAATGCCCTACCTGAATCAAGTGATCGGGTCGTGATGCATGATACAAGAAACGTACCGCTTCAAAACGCACCCCCCCAATCTGAAGCTCCTGCCCCACCTCGAGGATATCACCATTCGCAACGCGGCCGTTCAATAAGGTCGGAGTCGCCCCAAACAAATCGACCACGCGCATCGGCTGCCCCTGCAACTCGCCACGAAATACTATCGCTTGAAACTTACTTAAATTCCGATGCGCGACCTGTACATGACAACCCGGAGATGTCCCCAAAAGAGATAGCGAGGATTGCAAGCGAAAATGATTGGTCCCCCCCGCTGCACTCAGTAACCCAGAACGAACAACAAGGGTGTTGGGAAAGACCTTAATGTCCTCCGCATGAAACGTCTCCCACGAGAAAGTCTCCGGTTCCGCCGGAAACTGTGCCATCGCACTCAAGGTCATCCGCGCATTTGGCTGCAACCAAACTGTCCCCCCAGGCAATAAACATATCGGTTCAACAGGCCCAGCATCCCGGGAATCCACAAGCTCCACTACGGACAAATACCCCGGACCGACTTGAACATACGCCACTACAGGACCCGGCAATGTGGGGATACACCACTCACATCGCGGATCACTCCCGAGACGAAAGAACGATCCACCAGACTCCAATTGATGCACGAGTCCCTGATGGGCCAACTCAACACGGACTTTTGCCTTCCCCCATTCCAGAGGAGTCAGTCCCTTTTCCCCTACTTTTTCATCCAATGAAAAACCTCTCGGCTGGTTCCCATGGCTTCAGGCTAGGATCAATCCCACGCCGCAAATTGCAGTTGCCCAAGGACGAGCACAAAAATTTCACTTACGCTATTTTCGTGCCAAATCGCCATTTTGGCAAATCTATCACCCCATGCCCGAATATTTTTACCATCCGAAAAACGTCTACCCAGTTGGCGCAGCTTTACAGAAATGTTATCAACATGGCCAATGGATCAGCGTCATTTTCCCCATCCAACGCCACGAAAATGCCCAGGAACGGCCCGCAAGGGCTTTCAGACAACTGAAAAAGTTAAGTCAAACAAGTTGTTTTCTCCACGGAAAAACAAGTGACAAGAATTTTTCATGCAAAATCCGCACGATTTGAATGTGCGTTCATTGTTTTCCAAGAACTTGACCCTTTAGTAAATACAAAATTAACCACGCCGGCCCGTCAACTTTGGTTGCATTTCCCCCGAAAAAAGGCATACTATCTGGAAATGCGTCCAAAGACGCGTTGCTCTTCAAGAACATGTAGGTTGCAAATGTCAGAATCTGTCGCAATGGACATCCCAAGCAGAAATTTCGCTACCGCTGCTATGAACGGATCCCATAGTGGACAAGGCTCTTCGACCCCATCTGCTATTTTGTGCGACGTGGTAATCCCTGCGGGGCTCAACCCCGAATCGGTTCCACATGGCATCGTAGAAACCCTCGAGCTTCCCTCCTACCACACGTGGAAGAGACTCTGGGAAATCCCGGTTGCTTTACTACTCGCCCCACCCGCTCTGCTGATGACCGGCTTGCTCGCCCTGTTGGTTCGTTGGACAAGCCCCGGCAGTGGGATTTACTCCCAAGTTCGGTCCGGACGCGGGGGCAAACCGTTCACAATGTACAAGCTTCGTAGCATGCGTTCCGACGCGGAAGCCCAAGGCATCCAGTGGTGCGAAGGGGAACATGATCCGCGAATTACCCCCATCGGTTACTGGCTACGAAAACTACACCTCGACGAATTGCCACAAATCATCAACGTCCTACGCGGAGAAATGTCATTCTGCGGTCCCAGGCCGGAACGCCCCGAAATCGTAGCACAACTTCAAAAAGTTATCCCCTACTACGACTCCCGTCTCACAATTCGCCCAGGTATCACTGGCTACTCGCAAATCAATCTTCCCGCCGACACCGACACGTCCTCCGTTTTGAAAAAACAAACCCTAGACCTCGAATACGTAGAAAACGCTTCTTTCTACAACGATTTCAAAATGGTCTGGTGCACCGCCCTGAGACTCATCGGTGTACCAGGTGATACCGCAACAAAATTTGCCGGATTAACAAAGCGTCCAGAAGAATCCAGGTTCGCTTTCTTCTACCAAGATATGTGGCGGCAAATCGAAGAATCTCCAACCAACAAGTCTGCCACCTAAATCCAACCCGCTAGGCCGAGCACTCTCTAGGTCCCTTCGGTATGCATATTTTCTCCATCGACGTGGAAGACTATTACCACGTTTCAAACTTTGACTCCATCGCACCGAGAGAAAGCTGGGAAGACTGGGAACAACGGGTCGAAAGCAACACCAACCGTATGCTCGACCTACTCGATAAAAAGAATGTGAAAAGCTTTTGCTATGTCCTCGGCTGGGTCGCCGAACGATATCCCGACCTCGTACGGCGAATCTCTCAATCCGGACACATCGTCGGATCCCACACCTACTGGCATCGACTCGTTTACCAACAAGGTCCAACCGCACTAGCCATGGATCTCTCGATGGCTAACGAAGTTCTCTCAAGTCTCAGCGGACAGACCATTCGTCATTTTCGCGCTCCGAGTTTCTCCATCAAAAAAGATACCGGATGGGCCGTCGCAATCCTTCGACAGCATGGATTCGAACACGACAGTAGCGTCGTCCCTATCCGCCACGATCGCTACGGTATTCCCGACGCCCCACTAGACTCCTATACCCTTTCCTGCGGCGAGAAATCCATCACGGAACACCCTGTCTCCGTCCTGCCCAAAGGCCCCCTGCGAATCCCAATCGGTGGCGGTGGATACTTCCGTATCTTCCCATGGTGGTTTACCCGTTGGGGGCTCAAACAAATCGAACGCTCCGGACGTACCATCCACTTCTATATTCACCCCTGGGAAATCGATCCCGAACAACCCAAAGCCCAAGGTCTCGGCGCTCTCTCCCAATTCCGACACTACCGAAACCTAAACCGTTGCTACGATCGACTCGGACGACTCTTCGACTCCTTCGCCTTCGGCAAACTGGATCTCCCAAAACCCAAAGGTGAATATCACTTGCCAGGATAAAGTATCTTCGCCATCTCCAAAAACAAAACCTCAAGACGCTCGTAGTACAAGTCCTCTGAAAGACTTCCCTTCTCGAACCCCAGCGCCTCAATCTTTTTCTCAATTTCTTCAAGTCTTAGCCGCTCGGAATCCCCAAGCACTACCTCTCCAGTCGCCTCCAGAATCCGTATTCGCTTCGCAATCAGTCCATCCACTTTCTCCAAAGCAACTTGACCTCGTTGCGATTGTGAAATTGGACGAATCCCTCGGTAGTACTCATGACTCGTCCCCAAACCATCGGAATTGTCCTCGATCAGTGCATGCTCAGTTGCCAGCAACCTCTGATCGGAATAATACCTCTGCGTTCTTCTTGACCCTACCAAAAAAGCTTCCAACACCGAAATCGAACCATCGTGATCAAGGTCTGCCCCGGAGTCATTCAAACTCGCACTCATGTACTCGCCAAATCGTGAGAAGTTGCTTTCGCTACCACTCTTCGTTGAGACAATCACTACCCGATTCGGTCCAGACAACGCTTGAAGAAAAGGCCCTGAACTCGCACAGCTTACAACAATGATCCACGGTGACCGGTCCCCAGAAAGCCACTCTTGCAACTGCAATGCACTGAGGTCTTCACCCCGCAAATTAAACTTTGCACTCTTACCGTCATAAGTGCCATGCCCCAAAAGCACCAGCCACCGCGGTTGATCTGACGCTAGACTCTTTGTCTGCTCGATCCACAACCGTATTCGTTCGCGATCTGACAACCGTTCCCCCGCTTCGTTGCCCGTCAATTCGCCACTCGCAACACCCCCAATCCACTGCGATTCAGGTATCCCTAAAGCCTGCCCCCAACGACCAGCCCATGCCTTGAACATCGAACCATAAACCGCCTCGCCCTCCGCTCCAATCACAACACATGCGTTCGATGCTCCTTTCAATCCCACCCCGTCCTGCCCATAGACACCTACCCCATACTCCATCTGCACGAACACCCCAGTAGAAGCAAATGCTAAAATGCCAACCCATCGCCTCCATTGCAACCATTGCCCACAGCACAGTCGATTCACCTTCTTAAGCCATGCCATGTCTTCGCCTCCACCACCACTCAAACGCTAAACACACCAACGCTGAAAACAACCACCAAGGAGAATGCCAAAGCGGTTCAATTCTCTCCTCGGTATACCGCAAGTTTCTTGGCTCAATACGTTCTACAAGCCCACCCAATTCTCGCAATGGAAGAACCTCTCCTCCACTCTCTTTGGCAATACGCTCTAACGCTTCAGTATCTACTTTGCACTTCTTGAGCTCTTCAATTTCTGGCTCATGAACAAACCAAGATGCCCCTTGCCCCACAGGTTCACCATCCACTGCCTCAACTAGCGCATCTACCCGAACAACTCCGCTTTCCTTGAGCAACACACTCGATTCGTACAGCCCAGCAGTCTCCTGTGAGGGAAACGCCACCGACTGGATCACTTGTCCCTCTGGCAACGTAATCGTCAACCGAACATTTGCATTATCCATCGCTAAATAGGAACGGTCCTTCACGCGCACATAGATCCTTCGAAGATTGGGAATTGATTGATCGTACTCTGTCTCCAATACAACGCGCTTCGGCACATCAACCATGAGTCCTCGAACCAGTTGCCGCCAAGCTTGTGCAACTGGACTCGCACTCTCCTCCGAAGACATCAACGCCCACCTCCACATGTCTCCAACCATAAGTGCTCCCGTCGTCCCCTTGCCAAACTTCTGCACCGCTAACAACGGCACCGAACGACCGTCTCCTTGCGTTCCCTCCGCAAGCACCCTCGCACCCGCCTTCACTCCCCCCACTCGGTTCCAAACGTAAAACCCAGGCATGGACTCCAATCGCCTCCGCTCCTCCGCCTCGTTGTCCTTCAATCGCAAAAATGGTTGTAACCATCCTTCACGCGTCAGCCCGTATCGCACCCCTTCTACGAACTCCTGCTCAACCCGTGGCTCGATCATCTCCGGCTCTGCCGTGTCCCCATATACAGGTAACATCTGGCCCAATATCGAATCCTTGAAATTCCGTCCTCGCAAACTCTCCTGCCCTCCGAGAACCAACAGCGAACCACCCCGCTGCGTGACGTATTGCCGAAGCAATTGCAATTGGGCAGTCGTAAAGAACTCTAGTTCAAGATCGTCAATGATCACCACTGAATACGCGAAAAGCTCCTCCGCGTCCTTCGGAAAACCATTAGTTAACTCATCCTTAGACTGAACCCCTAATCTCGCAAACACCGGCTCGTCAATCTTCTCCTTCGTCTCCTCAGGGACATCCTCAAATCCAGAGAATAAAGGATTCGTATCGTCCCCGTTCTTTCCTCGAAAATTAAACTTGGGCTGCTTCTTGGCTATCCGAACCAAACCAGTCAACAACATCTCCGGATCTTCATTCAACGCCCTCCGCAAAAACTTGAACTCCCAATTGGGACGGCCCGAAAGATACAATACACGGTATGGACCCATTCCGCGATCCACCGTAACTAACCGCTGATTGTTATCCAACGTCCGCTCATAACCCGCCACGTCTCGCAATATTCTCGCACGCACCCGATAAGCCTGAGGCCCCACTTCCTTCGGACGCGTTTGGAATCGAACCACACCCCCACCTTCAGCATCTCCAAGCGTTACATTCTGCAACTCCAATTCCTTACCCTCTAAATCCAATAACCCAACCTCAACCGACTCCGATTTCAAACCCTGATGACCAAGCCGCACCTGAAGTGATATCGGCGCCGTCTCAAACTCACTCGATTGCACTCCTATGTGTTCAATCCATAAATCTCGCTTACCACTGCTCTCCGATGGTATCAACACCGGATAAATTGGCACCGCACCAAAAACCGGTGACTGTACTGTCTGCCCATCCGTAAACAACACAATCGCCGACGGAGCCTCTCCTGCCAACTTGCTCTGCACGTTCACCAAAGAAGAGTACAACTGCGAATGGACATCCGAACCACTCCAGTTCGCCAAACGATCCACTCCCTTTACCTGCTGACCGAACAAGTATCTCCGCACACGAAACACCTCTTCTATCGGAGCCAACCACTCCGACGACTCCTCAATCACCTCTCGAAATCCATCCACCAACGATTCATTCGTTACAACAATCGCATCCGCTTTCCCCCCAACCCCCTCACTTTCTAAACCACTGTACAACGCACGCATCGAACGACTGTTGTCCAACAACACTACAACACTGTTCGCCTGCGGCTTCGGTACCCGTACGCTACGCAACGGCTCCAAAAGACTTCCCAACAATATCGCTAGCCCAAGCGATCTCAGGACGGTTCCTAACAACCTAGCCCGCAACCCCACCGTCTTGCGATAAGAAAACCAATGCAACAGACTCAGTATGAGCCATAAACAAAAAAAACCAGTGAGCCAAGTCTTGTTCACCAATGTTATGTCGGAGAGCCATTCGTTCACTTTCTCTCCCCCGTTCCTAACTCCTCAAAATATCGATCCAACTTACGCTGAAATCGCTCCGGTACTGGATCTCGATCCAATGGAACCAATTCATTCTGCTTGGCAGTCTTGCGAAGCAACTCCTCCCGAACCTTCTTCTGAAGATCCTTGAGCGGATCTGAAATCAACTCCTTCACTAAATCCCACTGCGGCTCCTTAGCATGCCGTTTGTACTCCATGCGAAACTCCCTAGCCGCCTCGCGAATTCTCGCCGCCTCAGCCTTCCACTCCGGATCACGAACCAACTCCTCAATGTCGCGAAGACGATCGCTCCACTGCGCATAGTCTTCACCCATCATTGGCGCCGCATTCCCAACCCCACTCCCCCTCCCACCCTCCTGCTCAACCCGCAATCGCTCCATCATCGAACCCGATGCCGACTCCACCTCACCGGGCGCTCCCACCTCACGGGCCGACCCCCGATCCTCTCGCAAGCCGCGATCACGTTGCGATTCGCGGTCGCTCTGCGATTCTCGATTGCGTTGCGAGCCTCCTTCGCTTGCCCCTTCTCTGTCGCCACTGAAACTATCAGCCTGTTCCGAATCCTCTCCAGCTTGTGCCCGCATCTCACTTCGAACCTGCTCATCAGCACGCTGAATCTCTTGCAATGCCCTCCTCAATGATTCTGCTTCACTACCCAACACACTCTCCGAAGCTTCCTCGACCCGCTGACGAAGTGTCTGGAGCTGCTGCGATACCGACCGTGAATCCTCTAATGCTGGTTGATCCAATCCACGCTCTAGCAACTGGGATATCCTCTCCATTCGCTCCTGTGTCCCCTCCCGCATCGACTCCCGATAGGTCTCGTACAACTGCTCGGCAAGCAGCGGCTCGCCCGACTCCGCTTGCTCGACCGTCTCTTTAATCCCTTCTAA
Source organism: Pirellula sp. (assembly GCA_044344575.1). GTDB lineage: Bacteria > Planctomycetota > Planctomycetia > Pirellulales > Pirellulaceae > JBKCUI01. The sequence goes on from JBIJCS010000052.1 coordinate 10,865, forward strand.
CAACTCTCTAAACTCCTCCTGCTGAGACTTCCAAGCCTCCACCGTCTCTCCACCCTCACGCGACTCTCTCGCCAACTCCGCATCAGAGCGCAACATCGATTGCCTTGGCTCCATCCCCTCCTGAGCACCCCCCAGATCTGAATTGGTGCCAGCCTGCGGATCTCCAAGCGGCACCTCCTCCTGAACCTGTTCCCGTAAAAGTCGTTCAAGCTCACTCTGGCGCGTTTCCAGTTCCTTTGCTTGCTGAACCAACTCCGAAACTTGCCTCTCCAACGCCCGCGATGTCCCCTCACGTAACTCCTCCCTCGTCTGATCCACACTTTGCTGCGCACGAGTCGCAGAATTAAGCGCCGACGATGTCTTCTGCTCACCAAGCTGCTCTTGCGCCTGCTGCATCTGCTCTCTGGCTTGCTCAACTTGCTGCCGAGCTTGCTCCATCGCATCACGCGTCTGCGGGGTCTGCATTCGATCAAGCACTTCATCCGTATCGCGAATCATCTCTTGCTGATCCTCACGAAGCCTCTCTAGTTGCTCCTCGAGCTCCTTACGTTTCTCCTCAACTTGCTCGGCCTGTAATTCCAAATCGATCTCCCGTATCTGCTCGTTTAAATCCGCCTGCCGTTTCGCAAGCTCATCGAGCCTGTTCATCACCTGCCTCGCCTCCCGTTCACTCGCCTCCTCCTGTGCCATAGGCTGCGATTCTTCCTCATAACGACTCGCGTCCTGCTCCAACTGCAACTGCTCGATCTGCTGCTGGCGATTCTTTTGACTGGAACTCTGCGAACGAGAATTCTGCGACTGCTGTTGCTGCGATTGCACAATCTCATGCTCCCTCGCTCGCAATCGCAACAAACCTTCATAAGCCTTCCGCATTTGTGCCATCGATTCGCGCAACTCAACGGACGAATAACCTTCGCGCTCCGTTACCAGCAATTCCGTTGCGCCACGCATCGCCGTCTGAACCTCCTGCAAATGCAGCTGAGATCTCTCATCTTGCACCTGCTGCTGCAATGCTCCACTCTGCTCCAACGCCTGCTCTTGCGATGTACGCACCACCGCGATCTGCTCAAAAACCTTTGGCAACTCCAGAGCATCGCGAGGCCATTGCCTCAAAATATTCCAACCTGCCGCCAGGATCTTCTTCTGAAGCTCCGCAAGATCCTCCGCTTGTTGACCAGCAGCTGAATTCTGCTGCTGTTGTTGCTGCTGCCGTTGCTCCGACGCTGATGCATCCCCTTCGCGAAATAACTCCTCAAATGGACGCACCTCCGCAAAAAACAAATCGCTCTCGACCCGCCGCAACTGCCCCTCACGATCTTGATCCTCAGTCCAAAAATAATATGTCACCAATTGATCGGCCTTCGCATCCAACGACTCTAGGTCGATCAAGTGCTGAAGCTCTAGCTTCTTCTGTATCGCATCCTGACTACGACCTCGATCCTCCAAAATAATTTCCTTCGGCTCGTCATCTCCAACCGTCACCTGAAGCCCCGTGCGTATCAATCCAAAATCATCCTGGACCTTGGCGCTCACCACAATCTCTTCAATCGCCGTTACCCTTTGATCCAAGGGACTTGTCAACTTCAATTGCGGCTCCTGATTCGGTAAAACCTTGATACTCAACTCCTCGATAACCTTGGTTCCACGCCCATCCCCGTCAACCAATCGAACCTGATACTTCGTCGACTCCGATAACACCATCGGAAATCGATACGTAGTCAAATCCAATTCGTCTCGCTCCAGCGGATAAACTCCCCCATCCGCAGAAACCAACTCAGCGATATCTACGGGCTTGTTTAAGGTAAACGTCCAAGCCACCGTCGAACCGTCGACCGCTGTAACTCTCCGAGTATTCTTCACTTCTTTAGGCTCAAGCCCCGAATAAGCCGGATACTGTATCGCCGCATCTGATCCCACTAACGCCGGATGCTCATAGATACTCACCCGGTACGTCTCGCTAACCTCCCCTCCTACCTGCACACGATACTGCAACGGCCCCTTCACCCTCCGCACCGTTGCACTGGCAACCGCATCATTGAGAGCACCCTGCATCGGTGTACTAACCAACTCCCCTGTCGAATCCTCTACCTGTAACGTCGCCGGCGCAAATCCGACTGCCCCCCCTCCATACCGAACCGTTACCAACAAATCGCTTCCGGCCTCCAACTCGATGTCACCCGGCTCAATCAAAAAACCCTTTCCTCGCCCTTCCTCCGAAACAACAGTCTGCTCTGAACCTAACTGCGGTGTCTTCAAGAACAACATCGAAAATAACGCGACTGCCAAAACCGTCTGCACAACCCAAAGCCATCGCAACCGATTTCCCGGTACTAGCGATTCCCACCCTTTCTCATCAGCATGCTGCAAAGCACTTAACGTCAATCGATTCCTCATGAACTCCGACTCGCCGCTTCGAGAAGGAGATAACAACGTCAATAATCGCTCCTCCAAATCTGGAAAAGCCTTTTCCAAACGATTGGCTAATCCATGAAAATCGCGATAACCAAATCGCGTCAAAACGAACAAAGCTAGCGGCCCCACGAATACCAACCCCCAAAGGTAAGTCTGTGGTGCAGTTGCCTCAAAAATACCAGTCGCTGTTCGCGGATACCAGAAGGAAGGTAAATATCCAAGCACAGCCAACACCACCAAGCCACCCCAAAACAGTCCCAGCAATGCGGCAAATGCCTGGCTACGGTAACGACTCGATAAGTGTGCCAGTTTCTCATATATAAGCGGATTCATGTCATGTCCCATCATTAAACCACATTCCCGTTCGCAATAGCCGAAAACGTGACTGACGACCTGAAAACTCCCCAAATCGACTCGACCGTCGCCAGAACTAACACCACTGCTATCATCCACCACCAACCATGTTGCCTCGACTCCAATTCCTCGGCAAGCCGTTGCCTCCCTGCACTCCGCACGAGAGCCTTTTCTTTCGCATTCGCTAAATCCACAACGACCCCAACCCGAGTGAACTCTTCAAGTTCCATCGGATCCGTACGTGTCTCTCGCTTATCGATGTTCACAGCGAAAATCTGGTTCTCTGAATTACCCCGCCCCGCAGTCGCACTACGTCGATTGATCTGCTCTCCCGGTTCCGTAACCAACTTTGAGCCATCGGATCGCCATTTATAAATCCCCGGTTCGCTAAATCGAACACCGTGAGTACCTAGCTGAGGTAGCACCTCCCCCCCAAACGTTTGGACGATCCCACCCTCGAAAGACAAATCCACTTCCGATCCAATCACCCTCTCCTCGGTTTTCGACATCGGAACCGCTTGATCAAATAGCCCGCTCAAGATCGGTACGAATTTACTCGACAACGCGAACTGACTCTCTCGCGTCTGCCAACCACTTGTCAAAATCGTAACTCTACCCTTTCCCAGCGATGCCTCTAACAACGCCGGAGAACCATCATCAAACCGAGCAAGTATGCTCCAGTTATCAGAAGCACTTGGTTCAAAAACCCGATGATTCCAAAAACGTATCTTGGAAAAATCATTGAACTTTGAATCGGCAAATGACACCAAGACTGGATGGGAAAACATCAAATTCTCA
>JBIJCS010000053.1:0-14378 GCA_044344575.1 Pirellula sp.
CGAGGGTAGTATGGGGCTTGCGGTCGGTGACTACAATATGGATGGCAAGCCCGATTTGTGGGTCACGAATTACCAGAATGAGTTGGGGGCTTTGTATCGCAACAGCGGAAATCTTGTTTTCAATTATGCATCGCTCACGGCGCGGATTGCAGCAACGGACGAAGCGAGTGTGGGATGGGGGACAGCGTTTTGCGATGTGGATGGGGATGGTGACGAGGACTTGCTAGTGCTCAATGGACACATCGAACTAAATCCGCGAGGATCAACGGTTGATCAGCGACCACAAGTCTTGCTGAATCAAGGAGGGAAGGCGTTTCAGCTTGCTCCTCGGGTGGGGAGTGAGTTTTTGCAGGAACCGCAGAATGCCAGAGGATTAGCGATGGCGGATTGGGATCGTGATGGGAGGATAGATTTTGTTGCGAGTCGAGTCGATCGCGACGCCGCTTTGGTGCTGAATCGAACGGGCAAGCAGCGGTCGGTTCGATTGCGGCTCGTAGGTACAGCGAGCAATCGAGATGCGATTGGGGCGAGGGTGAAGTTGAAGGTCGGGAGTTTTGAAGCGACCCGACAGGTTGTAGGTGGTGGTTCTTATGCTTCAACGCACGAGGGGCAATTACACATTGCGGTTCCGTCTGACCAATGGGGAAGTGAGCAAGAGGAATCAGCGGTGTTGGTGATTGATTGGCCGAATGGCAAGCGAGACGAGCATGTGCTTAGGGATTGGGATCGGGAGTGGATTGTGGTGGAAGGGGCTGAATTGCAGTGAATTTGGAAAGAACAAAGCACGAGATTGAGGACGATGCCTCGACGGCACTATGGCTAACCAAATTGCGATGGATCGCGATTGCTGGTCAGTTGTTGGTGATTGGATTTGTTTCTTTATTATTGAAATTTCCTTTGTACCTTCCGCAACTCTTGGCATTGGTTTTGCTAACGGCCTTGAGCAATCTGGGGTTATGGTTTTTTGCCAAACGGGCGTTGAGTCGCATTGAGCAGGAGGATAATTCCACAAAGGAGTTTCCTCAGCGTGGTGACTTGGGTGGGGTACTTTTGTTTGACGTAATCATTCTCACGGGGTTGCTTTACTATACGGGGGGGGCTGCGAATCCATTCGTGTTGTTCTATGTTGCGAACATCGCGGTAGCTGGGGTGGTTTTATCGCGGTTTTGGGCGATTGTGATTTCATTCGCATCGATTTTGGGTTGCTTATTTTTGCTTGTTAAATCGGTGCCGATGGAAGTATTTCAGGGATCGGTATTTTCGAGTGATGCACCTTGGGGCGTATCCAAGACAGCGTTCTTTATAGCGTTTGCTACTTGCAGTGCGGTATTGACGTATTTCGTTTCTCAGTTGGCATTAGAAGTTCGGTTGCGGGATCGACGATTAGCCATTGCGGAGAAGGATAAAGAGCGAGCGCAGAGGCTTGAGGCATTAGCCACATTAGCAGCGGGAGCGGGGCATGAGTTAGCTTCGCCTCTTTCGACGATTGCTGTGATTGCAGGAGAGATGTCGAGGACATTGGACAAGCAAGACATACCGGAGAAGGTCCGTCGTGACGTGGGGTTGATTCGAGAGGAGCTGAATCGGTGCAAGGACATATTGCATCGGATGAAGAGCGGAGCTGGAGAGGCGGCAGCGGAGCGGCTTCATCCGGTATCGTTGGGGGATATCATCGACGAGACGATTGCTGCGATGCGTGAACCGCATCGGGTTGAAGTGGATATGGATCAAGCGGTCGAAGACTTCAAAGCGTTGTTACCAAAGCAAGCGTTATCACAAGCGTTTCGTAATCTGTTTCAGAATGGTTTGGACGCATCGAAGCATGGAGGGCATGTGGAGGTCAGATCAACGATAGTGATGCCGCAGGAGGGGCGAAGAGCTTGGGAGTTGATCATTGAGGATTCGGGAACGGGGATGAGCGAAGATGTGCTAAGGCGGATTGGGGAGCCGTTTTACACGACGAAAGAAGTTGGAGAGGGGATGGGATTAGGAGTCTTTTTGACGCGTAACGTCATCCAGGGGTTGGGGGGAACGTTGAAATTCCAGAAGCGTGTGCCCATGGGAACTACTTGTACGGTACAGATCCCGCTTCGCGTTGAGTAACGTAGGGTATGTGTAGCGGTCCTTGTCTATCGATTCGGCACCAGGAAGCAAATCGATGGCGATGAGCATTTCGCAGACGTCGCAAATGAAATGGACCGCGGAACATACCACTCTGCATTCATTCCCATGTCTCAAGCAAAGGCGTAACGTGAGGAATGATTTTTTGTTTAGCAGTCAGCCGGAGGCGTACCAGGATAAGATCTACTGTCTCACGCGAAGGGTAATGTTTCACGCAAAGGAGCAAAGGCCCAAAGGGGACAGACAGTTGATCATTTGATCTGAAACGCGCGAATTGTTTGATTGCTGTACTCATTATAGCCCCTTGGGCCTGGAAGGCCGGCACACCCTCTGCCGAGGTCGTTAGGCCTCGGTGACGTGATAAAGGAAGATGCTAAGGCTTGAAGGGTCACACAATCCGCGTTGAAATACCCGGTCAATAGTTTGATGTGTATTCGTTGTGTTTCTGCATGATCATCGAATACTCATCCCATGCTTGCCGATTGATGTGGCAGCCCTTCGGACTAGTTGGACTCTCCTCGCATGATTGAATCATAGGTTTCTGGCAATTCCACTCCGTCGATAAAACTTACGAGCGTTTTGCTGCGTTGTGGATGCTGTAGCTTTTTCACTGCTTTGCTTTCGATTTGGCGTACTCGCTCGCGGGTCACTTGGAAAATCTTGCCAACTTCCTCGAGAGTGTATGCATAGCCATCCGCTAGCCCATAACGTAGCTTCAAAATTTCACGTTCGCGATAATTGAGGGTTTGCATCGCATCTTGGATTTGCTCTCTCAGGGTGGCTTGATGCGTTTCTCGCAACGGATCGTGATCGCGGTAGTCTTCTAAGAATTCTCCAAAGAAGCTGTCTTCGTGATCGCCCACTGGTTGGTCGAGGGAAAGAGGTTGCTTTGCCATCTTGATCACAACCCTCGCATCGTCCATCGAAAGCCCCGACCGGATCGCGGTTTCTTCTACTGATGGTTCGCGCCCTAACTCTTGGACGAGATCTCGCATCACTTGGCGAACTTTGCTCATCGTGTCGATCATGTGCACCGGCACGCGGATCGTGCGGCTTTGGTCTGCGATCGCTCTTGTGATCGCTTGGCGAATCCACCAAGTCGCATAGGTGGAGAATTTAAATCCCCGCTCATATTCAAACTTGTCCACCGCTCGCATCAAGCCTGTATTCCCTTCTTGGATCAAATCCAAAAAGCTCAGACCTCGGTTGCGGTATTTCTTGGCGATGGAGACGACCAGTCGAAGGTTACCTGCGGACAAGTCTCGTTTGGCTGCATCGTATTCTCCACGGTACTTCCGAACTCGGTCGACCCGGCGTGTGAGTGTCGAAGGTGATTCATAGGTGATCTTCATCAAGTGCCGAAGTTCATGCTGCATTTTCTCAAGCGTCGTACCTTCGACGAAACCGGTAGCCTTGGTCTGGGCAATCCGCTTCTTGAGGATAGACATCTGTTGCTGAATCATTGTGAGCTTTTGGAACATCGGCTCAAGGCGATTGGTACGAAGATTCATTTCTTCGATCAGGCGAACCGCTTTGTTCCTTCTGCAAACAAGGCGTCGCCATGCGCTTCGTCGTTCCGTCATCGGTCGCTTGCGATCGATTGCGACGTAGAAATCGGAGTGATTGCGTACGAGTAAATGACGCAGGGTCTTAATGTTCGGACCGATACGGCGCATGATTGCGACTTTTTCGGTCGCGTTGGTGACGCTCACTTCGATGGTTCGGTCAAGTCGGAGTTTCCCATCGCGAACTTGTTCGAGTAGTCGTGTGGCACCTTGGAGCATGAAATCCGATGCGAGCATCCAAGTGCGATAGTAGTAACGGGTGCGATCGATGTGTCGCGCCGCGGTGACTTCTTGGTGGCGTGTCAGCAGTGGTATTTCCCCCATTTGCATCAAGTACATGCGTACGGGGTCTTCGGTCGCATCGACGACTTCGTCTTCTTCGAGGAAGAAGTTCTCGGATTCGTCTTCATTTAACTCGTCTTCACTCGGTAGCGTTTCGGTGGGTGTCTCGCTTTCATCGGATTCGAAGGTGATACCTCCGGGGATTGCATCCAGCAATTGATCTTCCTCGAAGAAGGCTTCATCTCCAGCGAGGGGTTTGTCGGCGAAGGATTGGCGGGAGGCACGCTTTGGCATAGCAGAGGCAGTCAAACTGAAGAATCAAGGAACTGGAAATCAAACTTACGTTTCAATCAATGCGACTTCCGTGCCAGAAGGATGACCACGCAGAAATGGTATGCCTCTCGGGGAGGAGAATTCAAGAGAAATCGAACGTTTTCATTGGGGAAATCTCGTTTCAGCGGCGTTTTCACCTTCCCGCTGCGCCCCCCGGAGGATGTTGCAAAAAAACAACATCTGTCGGTGTTTTGCATCGTTGGTTGTTGCGCAAAAGCAACCGTGGCGAAGCAAATGGTCGTGGGCCTTCATGCTCGAAATGGGCTTACGCAAAGACGAAAAGACGCAAAGAAGACCACAAGACTTGCCAGGGCGTTGGAGTACATCCAATGAAGTTGCGATAGCACCAGCGCGACGTTATTCAACGTCTTGAGCACATCGTGCCACGACCGAAGCGATATCTTTTTTTAGTTGGGTGAGTAAGGCGTCTTTAGATTCGAACTTTTGGACAGCCCTGACGCGGTCGAGAAGTTGTAACTCGAGCATTTGGCCGTAGAGATCTCCAGAATAACCGATCAAGTGCGCTTCGACTTTGGTCGACGCTTCGCCAAAGGTGGGATTTGGTCCGATGTGCAAAGCCACTGGGGTGCCTTCGATGGACTTGGGCCCGCACACGCGGGCTGCATAGACGCCATGATCAGGGACAAGCACTGGGATCGATCCGAGATTTGCTGTTGGGAAACCAAGGGTTCGGCCACGCGCTGCACCGTGCTGCACTTCGCCAATAAGGCGGTATGGCTCGACGAGGCAGCGGTTGGCTAGCCCGATTTCTCCAGCTTGGATCCACGCGCGGATTTGCGTACTCGAGATCATCATCCCGCCAATTTCTTGTGGGATGAGGACTTCGAGTGCAACGTCCGATTGCAGGCAAAGTTTTTCAAGGGTTTGAACGTCTCCTGCTCGATCGCGTCCGAATCGAAAGTTTGGGCCTTCGACCATCGCGCGAGTTCGGAATTGTTCGATCAGGATCTTTTGGAAAAAGGCTTCGGGGGTGAGATTCAGTAGTTCGAGCGAGGTGGGGAAGAACTCGACATGATCGACACCGATTCCACGCAGTAAGGCTTCGCGACGTGCATTCCAAGTCAATGGCGTGGGAACACGATGTGGTTGAAGAATCTTTAGCGGAGGAGGGTCAAAGGTGAAAACGACCGATGGGCAGTTGCGTTTTTGTGCTTGTGCGATCAGTCGATCAATGAGGGCGCGATGTCCTAAGTGAACGCCGTCGAAGTTTCCGACGGTGAGTACGCAGCCCTCTGCGCGAATCAACATGGAGTCCATAATCCTCAAATCGTCCATTGAGTTATCCGAGCGCGGATTGTATCAAATCTTTCGTGCGGAGCGAACGTGTGGAAACGAAGGTTTCGCCAGCGTAGCAATTCGCGGCTGCACCTGCGGCAATTGCCAATCCTCGCACTCGATCAAATATGTAGGCCTTGGTGGGCGGAAACTGTGTCTTGTAACAACGAATCGCTTCTAGCTTCTGCTCCAGTGTGTCGGTGATGTCTACGGTGATCGAGTTTTCGATGCCAGACGCGGGAGCCGGTTCGAAGGAAAGACGAAAATAGAGTTGGCGATCGATCACGTGCGGTGCGGTCCCTTGGAACACGTCTTCCCATTTCGTCAAACGCGAGTAAAAGACAGCCGCATCGGTGATCTGCATGGCTTGGTAGTGGTCTGGTGATGCCATCGGCGTTTTGCTGCCGAAGCCGATCACGATTTTTGGTTTGTATCGACGAAACTCGATCGCTAACGCTACACGTTCATCGAAGCCATCCATAAGGCGTCGGTTGGTAAAGGGGAGGATTTTGCGAACGTGTACTCCGAGTACTTTTGCGGCTTCCTCCGCTTCAGCTCGTCGCACGTCTGGACCTGGAGAGTGGGGAGTCGGTTCGCCGTCGGTCAGGTCGATAATACCGACTCGATACCCGAGGTCTACGAGTGTTGCAAGTGTGCCGCCACAAGCGATTTCGACATCATCGGGATGCGCTCCAACAACGATTACGTCCAGGGGTTCTTCGGTAGGTTGCATCGAAACTCTCACGCGGCTTTCAGAGGATGAGTTGTCCGAACACCTGACGGTGCCAGGATCCGAATTTTTGAGGCTATTAGGACGTTGGTTGGATGAGTGGACGTTTCAGGATGCCCTCGACAATTTTTCCTGGCTGTCCATCGAGCAAACTGCCGTTGCCACCGGGGCGAGCGAATACCAGTTTATCAGGCTCAAGCCCAAACAAGTACATCAAAGTGGCGTGATAGTCATAATGGTGGACGATATCCGTGACAGCTTGGTATCCGAAGTCGTCAGTTTGACCGTAGATGCAGCCTTCGCGGATGCCACCGCCGGCGAGCCAGGTGCTGAAGCCGTAGGTGTTGTGATCACGCCCGACGTTCTTTTCGTTTTGGATGACGGGCAAGCGTCCCATTTCTCCTCCCCAATGCACGAGGGTCGAGTCGAGAAGGCCTCGTTCTTTGAGATCTTTCACAAGTGCGGCAGACGGCTGATCGGTTTTTTTACATGCTGCTGGCAGTGCGTCCTTAATGTTGGCGTGATGGTCCCATTGTTGGGTGGAGGTGTAGATTTGCACGAAGCGAACGCCTCGTTCAACAAGTCGTCGGGCGATCAGGCAGCGGGTTCCAAATTCGCGTGTCGCATCTTGGTCTAAGCCGTAAAGCTTGTGGGTCGCTTCTGTCTCCTGGCCGATATCCAGGGCGTCCTTCGCTGCTGATTGCATGGCTTCGGCTAATTCATAGCTGCCTAATCGCGCTTGAAGATCACTTTCGTAGGGTCTAGCTGCGAAGTGCTCAGCATTGATTTGCTTGAGAAATTCCAGGTAACGTTTTTGGGGCATGCCTGCCAGATGAGGTGGTGGATTGAGGTTGAGGATGCGGGGTTCTTGGGGACGAATGACCGTACCTTGGTATACGGAGGGTAGCCATCCGTTGGACCAGCAATCGGTTCCCAAAACAGGAAGTCCTCCTGGGTCGGTCAGAACGACGAAGGCTGGAAGTTGTTGGCTTTCGCTACCGAGTCCGAAGGTTAACCAGGATCCGAGGACTGGTCTACCGGCGGTGATTCGACCGTGGTGCAACGCATAGATCGACTGTCCATGGTTGTTCACACCGGTATTCATGGATCGGATCAGGGTGACGTCATCCGCGATGGAACCGAGGTGTGGAACCAATTCGGAGAGTTCCATTCCGCATTGGCCGTATCGTTCCCATTTCCAAGGCCCAGCCCATATTTTTGCCGAGGACTCAGCCGCGTTATCGTATTTTAGTTCGCCGGAGTAGTTCTCACCGCTGCGTTTTTCGATTTCTGGTTTTCGATCAAAGAGGTCCATGTGCGATGGACCACCTTGCATGAACATAGAGATCATCGCTTTAGCTTGCGCAGGGCGATGGCTGGGTTTAGGTTTGAGGTCGTAATGAACTGGCGTGGTGTTGGGTTTTGGCGGGGTGGCTTGGCTGGACTGTTGCAGTGCCCCAGCGAGCCATAGCGTTGCTCCCGCGATTCCTTGCTGTGCGATGAAATGGCGGCGCGATGTGCAAGGGGCGTGTTTTGTGTTGGTATTCGGCGGTGGCATGGTATCTATTCCTTGGACGACAGGATCCTCGGGACTGCACAATTATCTGACTGTAGAATCCTGGATCTTTCGAGTCTGTGCTATGTGCTACTGCAGTGCTATGTACTACTGCGGTGTTATGGGTTGGTAGTGAGTGATGATTTGCATTAGTCAACGTACAGGAATGCATTGGAGGAGAGCAAGGCTTGGCAATAAAGTGCGAGGGCTTGCTGCTCACTGTTGGTACGCTGTGCCTGTGCTTTATTGGGATCTGGATCGAGTTCTTTGGGAAGGAGTTCGGCGCGCAGTGCAATCAGACCGTTTGTGTGGTGCGTATGTTGTTCGGTCGAGGGCTGGGAGCCGAAGGCTAATAGCCAAGCGTGTGCGGTTTGGGCTGCCGGTTCGCTACCAGCTTCGCGCAGAACGCGTGCTGAAAAATGTTCGGCAACTTTGATGACGGTCGAATTGTTCATCATCATCAGTGATTGGGTAGCGACGGTAGAGTTTGGGCGTCGATCGCAATTCGGATTGAGGGTTGCTGGATCGAACGGTTCGAGGACCCCCAAGGGCATGGAGCGTCGCACTTGAGTGTAGATGCTTCGTCGATACGTATCGGCAGTTTCTTCTTGTTTTGCGACTAGGATTCCGTTTCCATCGCGGGTTGCTTTTCCGAGGATGAACTGTCCGACTTCGTCGGGGTTGACTGCGGACGGGGTACCGTACATGCGATAGGTAAGCATTCCGCTGGTAGCTAACATCGCATCGCGCAGTGATTCCGCTTGGAGGCGTCGCATGGGCATGCGCGAGAGCCATTGATTTTGTGGGTCTTTTTCTTGGTGTAGCCCATTTTTGGAGGACGATTGTCTGTAGGCGTGTGAGAGGAGTAGGTCTCGCATGGTGCGTTTCCTGCTCCATTCTTGTTCGACAAGTCGGTTGGCAAGCCAATCGAGAAGAAGAGGATGCGTGGGGGCTTCTCCGAGTCTTCCTAGGTCTCCGGGGTTATTGGACAGAGGGCGACCAAAGAGATGCATCCACATCCGATTGGCCAGGTTTCTCGTCAGCAGGGGATGGACTCCGGAGGTGATCAAGCGAGCGAATTGCAAGCGGCGGCCAGACGTGGGGACTTGGGGGTCATCAGGAGGTATCTTGTCGTGTTCTTGGAGAATACTCAAACCGCCGGGCGGAATTGGGTCGCGAGGTTGTTGGATATCGCCACGGAAGAACAGGTGCGTGGTGGGGATTTGGTTGGGGACTTCGGAAAAGCTTGCTAGGTAAGAATCGGCGGGTCGCGCTTTTCGTATCTCGGCTTGTTGCGTTTCGTATTTCTTGTTGAACTCGTTGATGCGTGCTCCATCGTAAAGAACGGCACTGCCTCGATCGACGTTAAGGCTTGGGAAATCTCGAAGCAGTTTTTGTTGTTCGGGAGTCCGTTTGTCGGCGGCGGTGTTGCGAGCCGTGCGTGCAGCTTCGCGCTGCTCCTCGGGAAGCTTCATGACTTCTTTCTCGAAGATATCCGCAACGATTTCATCGAGTTCTTTTAAGCGAGTTGTCTCAAGTTCTGAAAGGGACTTGTCGACTTCGGCTGCCTTTGCGCGTTCCTCTGCGGTCCAGAGGTTGACTAGTCTTGCAGGTTTCTCACGCCAATTTTTCCAATCCAAACCGGGTTCGAACAGGGCGCGGATTCGGTAGTAGTCCCGTTGGGAGATTGGATCGTAGCGATGGTCGTGGCATTGTGCGCAGCCGACGGTCAGTCCGAGGAGTCCTCCAGTGACGATCTTGATCGTCTCGCCGAGGACATCGTTGCGAGCGACATTTTGGTCGACTCCTTCGTGACCGGTCCCATCGGGCGCGGTCCGCAGGAAGCCTGTGGCGGCGAGAATGCGTTGCTGCTCTTCGGGGAGTGCATCCCAGGGGGCGGGAACCAGCTCGTCACCGGCAAGTTGTTCAACGATAAAGCGATCGATGGGTAGGTCGTCATTGTGGGCTTTGATGACATAATCGCGATATTGGAAGGCCCAAGGGCGTTCGGTGTCGTGTTCGCTGTATCCGTCGCTGTCGGCGTAGCCGGCGAGATCGAGCCAGTGACGTCCCCAGTGTTCTCCTAATCGTGGGTCCGCTAAGAAGCGATCGACAAGACGCTCATAAGCATCGACTTGATTGTCTTGCACGAATGCATCGATTTCTTCGTTACTCGGAGGGATACCGCGCAGGTCGTAGGAGAGTCTGCGCACGAGGGTTCGGCGGTCTGCGGTGGGCGAAAACGCCATCGCTTGTTGCCGCAGGGCGTCGAGAAGAAATGCATCCACAGGGGAGATTTGCTCGAAGTATTGGGTTGCATCGGTAGAAGGTTCTGGGGCGTGGGCACCTTCAGAGGGTGTTGATTGTTCGTGGTTGAGGGGGATAACGGGTGGTGGCAGAGCGCGGACGCTTTGGAAGGCCCAGTAGTTGCGTTCTTCTTCGGTCCAGTCTTCCAAGGGGGGAATTTCTGGTTCTGCGCGTTTCGTCGGGGCACCTTGGGAGATCCACAGTCGGAGCGTTTCTTTTTCTTTTTCGGAGAGATGTTTTCCGCCCGGTGGCATTTCGTTTTCGGCGACACGTCGATAGATCAAGCTGCTGTTTGCGTCTCCGGTAGAGATCGCCGAACCGGATTCCCCACCTTTTTTGATCAAGTGAACGAGGCGTAGGTCGAGTCCACCTTCGCGCTGATCGGATTCTCCGTGGCAGTGGAAGCAGTGGGCTTTGAGGATGGGGCGAACGTCCGATTCGAAATGGAGGGGAGTGTCACTCTGCTGGGCGAGCAGAATGGTGGTTGATGCAACTAGAAATAATGATGCAGCGACCAGGAGGACGCCTGTGCTGTGCGAGAGCAATCGGAGTGCTGGCATGGGGAGGGAAATCCAGGGAGCGGATTGAAGCCGTATCAGGAGGGAGCGTGCGACGCACGTATAGCGATATCATACCATAATCTCGAGCTGGAAAAAAACGGCAAAGGGGAACTAAACCGGTCATTCCTAATCTAACGAACGTTCAGCAGGAAGCGGATATTGCTCGCTTGCTCATTCCAATCGACTTCATGTTCTATCGTGGGTGGGAGTCTCCTCGGTTGACACATCAGCAAAACTTCAGTGCCGTCGTCGTTCCTTCAGTGGTTGTAGGATGTTTGGAAGTTGCGGGCAAGTCGCATCGTGCGTTGTGGTTAGCGCAGTGCACGGATGTGAGTCTTGCGGGGGAGACGCACGAGGAATGGCTTCTTGTTTCTGCTGATGAAATGTCAGTGATTCGTGTTCGTGGTTCGGTGGCCAATGAGGGGAATGCGCCCGGTGGGGTGATGCTTCGAAGCGTTACGTGGGCGAGTGTTGCTGCTGTTCGAACGCAGGCGGGGGTAGGAGGAGGCACGTTGCAGGTGCGGATTGGCGAGGACTGGATCGATTTACTGCGGTTCTCGAATGCCAACGCGACTCGTTTCCACAAAGTATCGCGGATGTTGGAAAGAATGCGCGAGCATCCGGAGACTTGGATGTTCGATGCGACGGGTTCGACGGAACAGGATCCGCATGGATCGTCGACGGGTTTTGATCCTCCGGAGTGTCCGACGTGTTCATTGCGGCTCAGTTCCAAGGAGGAGAGTTGCCCACGGTGCATGCAGAAGGGGCAGATCCTTCGGAGGGTACATACGCTCATCGCACCTTATCGGCGCGGGGCGATCCTTTTGTCGTTGTTGACCATTGTAGGTGTGATTGCTGAGTTGATTCCGCCGAAGTTGCAGCAGTACTTGATCGACCAGGTGTTAGCAGGTGGGAATACGGCGGTTGCTCAGGATGCGAATCACCCCTTACCCGATTTTCGTACGGCTTTGCTTTTGATTGTCTTAGCTCTTGCCGCATCGCGGGTGATGCTATCGATTGTTGCGGTCTTTAAGGGGAAATTAGCGACGCATATCGGTACGGGATTGACTAGGACATTGCGGGCGGAGATGGTTCGCAAGTTACAGAGTTTGGCGGTGGTGTATTATGATCGGCATCAAGTTGGATCGATGTTGGGTCGAGTAGCGCATGACAGCGAAGTGATGCATGGTTTGATGCATCAGATCACCGGTGGTTTTCTGTTGCAGATCGCTCAATTGATCGGTGTGGGCGCGATGCTGATCTGGATCAATCCAAAGCTGGCGCTCTTTACGTTGATCCCAGTGCCTTTGGTCATTCTGGGGACTTCTATTTTCTGGAAGAAGGTCTATCCGAGGTATTACCGTTTGTGGGATGCGTCGTCGAAACAGATTTCGGTTCTCAGCGGGATGTTATCAGGGATCCGGGTTGTAAAAGCTTTTGCGCAAGAAGACCGGGAGTACGAACGATTTTCGAAGACGAGCGATGAGTTGCGGAATTGGCGGTTATGGGTTGAGGATGCGAATGCTTGGTATTCTTCTGCGATGTCGATTGTCTTTAGTCTTGGGGGATTGATTGTTTGGTACGTCGGTGGGCGTGATGTGATTGGCAAGACGATGACGCTCGGTGAGTTGATTGCGTTCTTGGCTTATTTGGGGATGTTTTACGCACCGCTGAGTGCCTTATCGAACTTCACGAGTTGGCTGACGAGTTTTCTTACGGGTAGCAAGCGCGTGTTGGAGTTGCTAGACACACCGTTAACGGTCAGTGAGCCAACGCATCCGGTGGAATGGAGCGAGTCGCGGGGAGGGATTGAATTCCAAGATGTCTGTTTTGGATATGATCGCAATCAACCGGTGCTCAAGAATGTCAGTTTCAGTGTGCAGCCGGGCGAGATGGTCGGCATTGTCGGGCGCAGTGGATCTGGCAAATCGACGATGGTGAATCTGTTAGGTCGGTTTTATGACGTGCAGGAAGGACGGATTTTGGTCGACGGTCATGATCTGCGCGATTTGTCGAGTCATCAGTTGCGAGAGCGACTGGGGATTGTGTTTCAGGAGTCCTTTATGTTTCGGGGGACGATCTGGCGCAACTTGAGCTATGGGAGGCCGCAAGCGACGATTGAACAAGGGTTGCAGGCGGCGAAGGCAGCCGGAGCGCATGATTTCATTTGTAGGCAGCAACTCGGTTATGAGACGCTTTTGGGAGAGCATGGTGCGGGGCTTTCGGGTGGAGAGAAGCAGCGATTATCGATTGCAAGAACGCTGTTGTACGATCCGAGGATATTGGTATTAGATGAGGCGACTAGCAATATCGATGCGGAAGCGGAGAAGAGCATCCAGGATGCGTTAAGGGTGCTTATACGCGGGCGTACAACGATTGCGATCGCACACCGATTATCGACGTTGCGGCATGCGGATCGGATTTTGGTGTTTGATCAAGGGCGGTTGATTGAACAAGGGACACATGGCGAGTTGTTAGCGATGGATGGGACGTATGCGCGTTTGGTGCGTATTCAGACGTCGGTGACGAAGAATCCCGACATCGATAAGTTGATTCATGCGGCGACGGAGTTGGAGTCCAAGGCAGGTGACGCATCGGTCGCGTTGGGGGATGTGTCCGGAGGGAGTGAACAAAACGTAGATGCCGACGGGGCAAACTCGAAGCTTGAGGCGACCCAAGCGGGGGCAGAGCAGCAGGAGGCTGGCGGGCCGAGTATTCGCTGGATGGAACCGCAAGAGTGGTCTTTTCGGCGTGGAGACCTCGATCGCGTCGAGTTGTGGAATGGTCAAGAGTGCGAAGCGCGATCGCTGTTTATCGTCAGGACTTTTCCATCGAAGTATCCCGAAGGCTACTTGAGTGTTCGGAGTTGGGGTGAGAATGGTGAAGAGTACGAGTGTGGGATGATTCGTTCGCTGGATGGTTGGCCTGGGGAATCGGTGGTTTTGGTGCGAGAATTGTTGCAACGTCGTTATTTGATGCGTCGGATTGTGCGAGTCCGAAAAAATCAGTTAGAATCCGGGTACTTGAATTTAGAGGTTGAGACCGAACAAGGGCCTGAGAAGTTCACGATGCGGTGGACGCAGGGCCAGGCTTTGGATTACAGCGAGAACGGGAAACTACTGATCGATACACGGGAGAATCGGTACGTTGTCGAAGACATCGATCGATTGCCTTCTGAGGATCGGGAAAGGTTCTTGCAGTACATCTATTGGTAGCTCCTGGTGACCGTTTCTATGGCTCGATAGGGGGAGATCGTCCCTTCGGTCAAGAAGTGCCATAAGTGAACAGGAGAATACTCAGATGCATGGGCAAGAGGTAAAGAGTTTCAGTCGGCGGAATTTCTGTGCTGTGTTGAGTTCTGGTTTGAGTGCTGGGATTGTTGCAGGTGAGATGCTTGCGGGTGTCGCTCCACTCTTCGGTTCGACGGTGCCCGCTCGGTTGCTTGGGGGTGGGGCGCAGGAAACGGTATTGCGTCGAAGTACACCGGAGGCTCAAGGGGTATCTTCGGATGCGATCTTGCGGTTCATGGAGGCGATCGATCGGCATGTAGGATCGATGCATAGCGCGATGATCTTGCGGCACGGCAAGGTGATAGCCGAGGCCTGGTGGGCGCCGCAAGCGGCAGACAA
>JBIJCS010000451.1:0-4224 GCA_044344575.1 Pirellula sp.
TGATACTTTGCATAGTGGTCAACCAATCCGCTGAGTTCCGGACCAATCTCGTCGGAGATAAGCTTTCGAACGCGACGGACTTCGTCAATCACAGGGTCATTCATCGTTGTTACCATTTCCAATCAACTCAAGGGGCGTCACCTGAGGGATCCGCAGGCATCAAAAGACGGTGGATGTATTCCCGAACAATTTTCCGGATCTGGTCAGGTATCGGCGTAGTCCGGAAATCGATCTATCGCTATGTGTATTACTCTCATCAGGTCACGACCTCGACCCGAATTCAACGTTGGCCAAAGGGCAAAATTGTGATTTGCGGGGGCGAATTTTGGACGATCGTGCGGCCAGGGGTATTCAGGGTTCGGCCCATCGCTGGCAAGCGACGGTGCAAGATGTTCGATGTCGTGTGCGATTGGTATTACCGCCCTAATCCAGATTTGAAAATCGGAGTATCGTTTGAACGTGAATAGTTCCGCAATGCGATCTCGGTCATGAGCCCGTATATGCCCTAAGAATCTCAGAAACGTAGGAAAACCGGAATGTTTTTGCGGCGGTGGCGAACCGGAGCGCCAAAAGTACGCTTTAGCGATCTTTTCGGTCGCCATTTGCAGGTAGTGTAACGAATGGCATTGCGCGAAACCCTGGTTTCGAATTCGCAAGAATGCTTCATGATCGGACTTCGCCTGTTGCCACCAGACTTCTTGGAAACTATTCATTTTTGAAATGTGTCGCGTCCTTAAGGGACCAATTGCCTGGAAGGCTGAGTCTTTGCGATTGGATGCGGTCCCATTGCTCTGGCGTGACATCCAATACAAACAGTTTGTGTTCTGATTCTTTCCCCATATCAATGCCGAAATCAATTGGTTCCAAAATATCGTCGTTTCGATCGCCGATGAGGTTGTTAATCTCGACAAATCGGATTTCTCGATCGCCAGAATTTGTTGGCAAATAGTAAACCGCAGCAATCCCAGGATCGGTTTTAAGATGTTCCCTAGCGTACCAACGAGCCATCGAGGCACGATCGAATTGTGTTACAGGCATCAAAAAACCTCTTGTTTAGTGTGTATGTTTGGTGTGTCTTTTGTCGCTGAACGCCTGCGGTAACCCGGCGGTGTCCGCCAGTCTTGGGCTATCCCGCGACTTGTTTTTGCAAGTCAGCCTAAAGCTGGTAGACCGCAACAACGCAGCGTATCACTCAAGCGAGACTCGATCCGAAAATCAATAATATCGAGCACCGCAGAACTGATCAATCATCGGGTGGAGTGAGAGACTGTTATGGCCAATTCCCACCAGCCCCTGTTTTCAAGAAATCCCACCATTTGTTCGAATACCACACCCTCTGCTGAGGACGACTCGCGCGCGACTCGGAGGTATGCAAAAGCCTTAGATTTTGACGGCAGAGCACCATGCACCGAGCTGCATCGGCAGGCTTCGCGGAGTGGAGAGAGGAGAGAGAGTAGAGAGTAGGATTCAACAAGAACGCGCTGGTTGAGAAATTCTACTTTCCACTTTCTCGCATCTACTTTCTCTTTTCTCGATGGTCCCTGGTCGGCTAGATTGATAACACGATCGGACAAATTCATCTCTATCGCAGAAACATATTCGACACTCCGCTGAGGATCGTGCTGGATCTCAACGGACATCGCGTGGCGAACACGACGAAGGTTTGCAAGAATGCAGAATGCATGGCTTCCGCAATTCGGATGCTCGGACGGCCCATAGAACAGACTAAGCAATTAATGAACACAAGGCAAGCACGAACGGTGGAATTGAGAATTGAGAATTGAGAATTGAAATCCATGCGGGTTGGCTTGTTCTTTATCATTATCCATTATCCATTATCCATTCTCAATTCCTGGGTTACGGAGGAGGATTTTGCGAAGGCGGCTGGGGCGAAGAAGGTGATGGTGGAGGGTTGAGTGATTGGTGGTGTGGGGAGGGTGCCCGGCAACGGGCGTCGATAACCGACTTCCTCAGCGCATCGTAAGGCCTACGAGTGATGCGATGCCACCCGCAGTTCTGCATTCACATCGAATTCTCAACGCATAGCTGAGGCGGACTTAAGGGAAGGATAGATGTACGCCGAGCCAATTGGAATTCCGGCCATCGACGTCCCGTTATACCGCGTTGCGATTGGTGCAGGATGACGATCTCGAATCTCTTTTGCCTTCATCGCAAGCTTATCACTCGAGCTCAGCAATTTAACTTGAAATGGATCAAGCCACATCTGTTTACCGCTGCCAAGCAACCTGAGCACCTCCCCATACGCTACGTCGAAATTGCTGTCGTTAAGCGTTGGCGATGCAAGGTAAAGCTCCCACTCCGACGATTCAGCGGGGTTCAGCCAAATGACAACATCAACCGGTTGGTACTCATTGAACTTTTCGGCAAATTCGCGGCCCGCATCGATCTGTTCATTTACCAATACAGCTTTATCCATTGGAGAACTCCGTTTGTAGGATCAGAAATCGCATTGTACATTGATTCGGCTTGTGCTTGAGTCGAATTTCTATAGCGGGATAGTTCATTCCAGTCTTTCGCAAGTAGCCAATTTGTTCCCAGTTGCGTATTCGTCCGGATCGCTTTCCCACGAGGTACTTCGAGATCCGCCATTTTCACGAGAACTTCTATGTCGTGCGTCCAACATTTTTCGGCGGACTTCTTATCCTCAAAAATAATACCAGTTCTTTCGACATATTGAAGAACAGCCGCTTTCAACGCACACTCAATGGCATAGCCCGCCAAATAATATGCCCCAGACCATCTTGAAGCCGCGATAAGCGCCTCCGCGTCAAGCAAGCGATCTTGAGAAAGTTGTTGTAGGTCTGTTCGATTCAATCGGGTTCCTCCGAAATTGGCAACAGAGCTACTTGGACGTACTCGAACTTCGAAAGATCAACCTGATCCAGGTAGGCTGCACCAATGCATCGTATCACTCAAGGTGACCAAAAGTCCAGTGTCTAAGGATTTCCGCGAACAGCTTACCCACCAATCAACGGTAGATCGCGGGGCAGTTTCGGCCAATTCTTGACATCCTTCGATTTCAAGAAATCCTACAAATAGTTCGAACACCACACCCTCTGCTGACGACGACTCGCGCGCGACTCAGGAGGTATGCAAGAATGCAGAATGCATGGCTGTCCTGGTCATTTCACTTTCAATGCCAGCGTGTTAGAAACCTTGCGTATTTGGCGGTTGAATTATTTAGATCGGCGAGCATTTCACCATACCGTTGGTTGGTTGTGGCAAATACTATTTCCTTAGGGCCAATATAAACCACTCGCAGCTTCCGCAATTCGGATGCTCGGACGGCCCATAGAATAGACCAAGCAATTAATGAACACAAGGCAAGCACCAACGGTAGATAAATTCGTGCATCGTTGACGAACAAGCCCATGAATTCCAGCATGATATTAAACGCAATAAAACCGAGGGTTCCGCAAATCAGGCCGCCGATGCCGAAAAAAAAGTAAGCCTTCCGCACTTTTGAAAACCACCGGGCGCATCTATCGCATGCTGGTAGCATCGCCGGCCATGTCTGGCCTGTTAAAACAACTGGAAACCCTTTCCCAGAAATCTTGGAGTACGGTTGAGAAAACGCAGAGGAACTTGTCGTGCTCTTGCAGTAAGCGCAGCAGTCTGGGAAAACGATCGAAGGGGATTTGATGCAAACGAAATGTGGCACTTGTACCTCACAAATCCATGGATACCAGGCTCGGCAAATACACGGTTGAACGCAACGGTGCAGCAAAACCCTCACGCGGACCTAAGGCCGAAGATCGATCATTCTAACAGGTACTTGCTAGCCCCTCAATCATTGGGTGGGGGGGGGCCTGATCCGCGACAGAATCCATGGAAGTGGTTTCCCGTGCATTTCGTTTCAACTGCGATAGCGACGGTATCGAAGTCGTCTCATTACAGCGGGGGCGAAGAAGGTGATGGTACCGTAGGGTACGTGCAGCGGTCGGGGTAACGAGTTCAAGAAGCCGCATTGGCGTTGCCCATCTTGATTACCCAATCACAGTCGCCAACGAAGTCGACCGCGGAACGTACCTTGGCCTGGTCAACGTGTTCCATCGCTCTTTGGTACGTTGCGCGGTCCTTGGTCCCCGTTGCGGTTTGTGAGAGGATGAGCAGGGCAAAGCGATCACCGTCCAGACATTAAATACCAGGACCGCTTCACGTACCCTACGTATCTGCGATGTTATTGCGAAAATGCAGACAAGC
>JBIJCS010000452.1:0-4188 GCA_044344575.1 Pirellula sp.
GCTCGACACGGATGGCAAGTTGGACATCGATGATCTGCCCCCTGAGTTGGATGATGGAACGGGTGTGATGGTTCGAGGGGAGTCAACTTCTGCGGATTTGGCTGAGATTCCAGGGGGGGCTAGTGGGATTTCTGTGGAAACTGTGGGGGCGTCGGTCCCTGATTTGATTGGGAAAACAATGGATGACATCGAGCGGTGGGCAATCGAGGAAACCTTGAAATTGACGGCTGGCAACCGGGAAGAGGCTGCCAAGATCTTGGATATTGGGGCCAGAACGTTGTACCGCAAGCTTGATAAGTACAAGCAGGAAGGTTAGCGGGTGCTGGGAGGATGCAAGCCGACGACGAGTTATGTTTGTGCTTTCACATTTCGTGTCGGAAGGTTCTGAATTACATCCGGATTCACCGGGTGCGTTTGCCTAGTCAGTTATCCGAATGTGGTGGTGCTGGAACGGGATGTGGGTGGTGTCGCAAGCAGATGCAGAAATTGCTAGTTCAGTGTCAGGAGTCCCCACCGGCGGCTGAAGAGATCGAGGCTTGGCTTGCGGCAAGGACTCCGCAGAAGAGGGTTTATGGTGAGGGGCGGGAGAAATATCGAGCAGCGAAGGGTGGTCAGGACGTTGCGGTGGAGGGATTGCGAGAAGGGGAGGCTCTTGGAGGTAGTGAAATCGGAGGATCCGAAAGAATCGTTCCTAATGATGTGGGTGAAAAACAGGGTAGTTAGGAATGTTCTTGGAGCTACGGCCGGGAAGTTGGGTGGATGCGACGAATTGCCACGAAAGAACGCTTGCTAGCTCTTTTCCAATAGTTTCATTGAAAACGGGTCGATGAGGAGGTCGCCGTACGTTTTCGGGCGCGTTGTATGGCTTTTGTCCTATGCGGGTTGTAAGTACACTGCGTAACGCAGAGATTCCGTTGAATTTTAGGAGAGAGAGACTGCTGTAGGTCAGCGGTTTGGCGATCCACGAGAATTGCACACCATTCGGAAACCCTATTTCGAACTATGTCCCAACGATTTCTTTTCCCAAGGTGGACGAATAAATTTCTCGCCCTGCTTGGGTTTTTGATTCTTGCAGGTGGTGCGTATGCCAGTGTTTTGTTTCTTGGGGCGACCAGTCCAGAGACGCTGAACACGGGGTACCGTCCATTGCAACCGATTCCGTTCAGTCATGCGTTGCATGCTGGCGAGTTAAAGATGGATTGCAAGTATTGTCACGTATCGGTTGATAAATCTGCTCACTCGCAGATACCGGCGACGCAGACTTGCATCAACTGCCACAGTCCGAAGACGGGTACGGGTGGAGCGCCGAAGTTGTCAGCGATTCATTCGGAGTCGCCGAAGCTCAAGCCTTTGCGTGAGAGTTGGAGAACTGGCGATTCGGTCGATTGGGTGCGGATCCATCGTTTGCCCGACTATGTGTATTTCAATCATTCGGCTCACGTGAACCGTGGTGTTTCCTGTGTTTCTTGCCACGGGCGAGTCGATCAGATGGAAGTAGTGTATCAAGCCAAGAATCAATCGATGGCGTGGTGTTTGGATTGTCACCGCAATCCTGAGCCACACTTGCGTCCGGTAGACCAAGTCACGAATTTGGCTTGGACTGCTGGTGGTGTAGAGCAGCAACTGGAACTCGGCAAGAAGCTTCGAGCCGAGAACAACATTAACCCTCAAACGAATTGCGCGGTTTGTCACCGATGAGCCATACTGGGACCGAAAGCAGAACTCGGTATTTTCGCAGCCTAGACGAGCTTCAGAAGACACCAGAGTTTGATCAATTTTTAGCACGAGAATTTCCGCAAGCGGCATCGGAGTTCCCTGAGGGGGTCTCTCGTAGGCGCTGGTTGCAGATGATGGGGGCTTCGCTCGCTCTGGGTGGTTTGACCGGTTGCCGGTACAACCGCGAGGAGATTGCGGCTTTCGTCATGCGACCCGAGGGTCGCATCCCTGGGATTCCGGAGCATTTTGCAACGAATTTTGAGTGGGCTGGGCGTGTGGTTCACGCGTTGGTTGCGAACGTGGATGGTCGGCCTTT
The DNA here is from genome assembly GCA_044344575.1 of Pirellula sp. Taxonomy (GTDB): domain Bacteria; phylum Planctomycetota; class Planctomycetia; order Pirellulales; family Pirellulaceae; genus JBKCUI01. Next base: position 2,033 of record JBIJCS010000452.1, read on the forward strand.
GAAGGTCGATGGCAATCCTGACCACCCCGCATACGCGCGGTTGCAGAGTAAAGAAGCGGCTTCGAATAAGAAGCTTGCGTCTGCTGGTACTGACGTTTTCACTCAGGCTTCGATTTTGTCGTTGTATGATCCCGATCGAGTTGGGGTTGTGTTGCGTCGGGAGGAGGCTGGTGGAAGGCCTTCGATTGGCAACAGTGACAACGATGAAGATCGCGACCGCAGTTGGGAAGCTTTCCGTAGCTATGTAGCTTCGAGCGTTGCTGCATTGGGTACTGGGAAGGGGTTGGCGATCTTGATGGAGCCGACCCGCAGCCCGAGCTTTATGATGGTGTTGCGAGAAGTTCTCAAGAAGTTGCCCGATGCGCAAGTCGTGAAATACGAGTCGGTTTACACCGGCAACGTGAGCAAGGCTTTGGATGCTGTTGGTGCCGCGAACTGCTCGATGTCTTATGATTTGGACGCAGCTCGCGTGATTGTCGCTCTTGATTCTGATTTGCTTGGTAGCGATCCGAATGCAGTGCTTTATGCCAAGCAGTATGCCAACCATCGTTCTCCATCCGGAGAATGGATGAATCGTCTTTATGTCGTTGAATCACAGTATTCGGTTACTGGAACTTCTGCAGATTACAGGCTTGCATTGCGAGCGTCGCAAATCGATGGGTTGCTCAAGCGAATTGAGGCGGCCGTTGATGCGGGAGTGGTGATCGAGGACAAGGAAGAGAGCCAAACGATTGAAACGCTCGATGGTGACGCGAAGATCACGCGGCTCGTTGAGTGCATCGCAAGCGACTTGTTGTCGAACAAGGGGCAAGCGGTTTTGGCGGTTGGGTCGCATCATTCGTTGGCGGCTCAAGTTGCAGCATTACGCATCAATTCGAAGCTTGGCAACGTTGGAAAGACGGTCAAGATTTATGAGTCGCCCGCTGACATTCAGCCGGTGAAGACCATGAAGCTCGATGATTTCGTCAACAATGCGAAAGAGTTCGGTAAGCTTTGGGTTTTAGCACCGAATCCAGTATTTACGGTTTCCGGCGATGTGGACTTAGCCAAGGCTATCAAGGGCATTGGTGATGTGGTTTATTTGTCGAACTATGACGACGAGACGGCTCAGTACGCGCGTTGGACCGTTCCGGCGGCACATCCGTTAGAGTCATGGGGTGATGTGCGTGCTGTCGATGGGACTTATGGGATTTGTCAGCCTACAATTGCTCCGTTGTTGGGTGGAAAGACGCCTGCTGAATTGTTGGTGATGTTAGCTGGGTTGCAAGTTGAAGCGTTGCCGCCAGAGGTGGTGATTGCAGAGACTGCGGCTCGCTTGTTTGGCAACGAGCCTGTCGGGCAGGCTCCTGCAGGTGCGACTGACTCGAGTGTGATCGCTTCATTGCGTAAGTACCGCGAAGCGTTGCATTCAGGTTTTATGTCTGGCACGGAAGCGAAGCAGTTTGCGGGCGAGTTGAAGGCTGACCCGAAGGAGTTGCAAGGGGTCGTCAAGGATTTCAATGACGAGAAGCTATCGGTTCGCAACTATGAGTTGCCCGACACGAAGATCAGCTTGGCTTTGGACAAGGATGCGTTGGAAGTCTTGGTTTTGGCGAGCGATACGGTTTATGACGGTCGCCTAGGAAACAATGGTTGGTTGCAAGAGTGCCCGCATCCGGTCACGAAGTTAGTTTGGGACAATGCAGCGATTTGTAGTCCTGCGACCGCACAAGCCTTGGGTCTGAAACAAGGTGAGATGGTCGTACTCTCGCTTGGGGACTCCAAGGTAAAGCTTCCTGTGTTTGTGGTACCTGGTCACGCAGAGGGTTCGTTTACAGTCAACTATGGGTATGGTCGAACACGCGAGTTGGGAGGGACGATTGCAGGAGCGGTTGGTACCGATTTGTCGACGTTCCGACGCTGGAATCAAGCGGCTTTGTACACTGGCGTGAGTGCGATGCCTACTAGCGAGCCATATCGGCTTGCGACCACGCAGGATCACTTTGCTCTCGACGATTTGGGGGCTGGAGAAACTGCGAAGCGTGCGCCACAATTGGTACGTGAGGGGACTCTGTTCGAGTACCTCGAGAATCCCAAGTTTACATCGGAAGTGGTCGAGCATCACTTTGAGAACAACTCCTTGTGGAAGGAGCCGACGGTTGACCAGAACCACAAGT
>JBIJCS010000453.1:0-4178 GCA_044344575.1 Pirellula sp.
TGGTGCTGAGTCGGTGCGCGATGACAAACGAAGTACGCGATCCCAGGAGGTTCTCTAAGCTACCTTGGATGGCTAGTTCGCTTTCGCTGTCGAGATTGCTGGTGGCTTCATCGAGGATCAGTATCTTCGGGTCAGCGAGGATAGCTCTAGCGATGGCGATGCGTTGACGCTGTCCGCCACTGAGTTTGAAACCTCTTTCGCCGATCTTCGTTTGATAACCGTTCGGGGATTCGAGGATAAAGTGATGCGCAGCGGCGGCTTTTGCTGCCCGTTCGATGTCGGCTTGATCGGCATCACGATTTCCGTAAGCGATATTTTCTGCGATAGTTCCGTCGAACAGAAACACATCCTGTTCGACCATTCCAAGCCATTGACGATAGCTGCCTAAGTCAATGTCATCGAGAGAGATTCCATCGATTCGAATGGTGCCAGCTGAGGGGGAAAAAAACCTAGCAATGAGATTGCACAGCGTCGTCTTGCCAGCCCCGCTGCGACCGACAATTGCGATCGTCTGGCCTGGTTCAGCGACAAAAGAGACAGAGCTCAGGACATCGGTTTGTCCTTCTGGATATCGATAAGAAACATTTTCAAACTCGATACGTCCCCGTATTTCGTGGCGGGCAAGCCTCCGGGGAGCTGCATCGGTAGCGGTTCGCCTACGAGCGATTTCCTGTGATTCTGTTTCCGAGGCAAGCAGATCGAGGATGCGATCAAGTCCGGCAAGGTTGTTTTGGAATTGCACAGCGCTACCGGTCAAGGTTGCGATTGGGCCGAGCAGCATCGTCAGATAGACGAGAAACATCATCAAGTCGCCCAGAGTAAGTGCACCTTGAAGGATTTGCCATCCACCATAGACAAGCAGGAGGGTAGAAGCCAAAGGAATGAGGATCTCCCAGCTGACTTCGATCAGGCGCGTGCGCCACCAGACGAGCAATGTTTGCCGAACCGCGTAGTGATTGCCTCGCACGTAGCGTTGAGATTCGCTTCGTTCTCTGCCGAAGGTTCGAACGACGCGGATCCCCGAAAAGGTTTCGGTGGCATTCGCGTCGACCTTCTGCCGCGTTGTACGGATATCACGGTAAAGAGGACGTATGCGATAAATCCATGTGCGGTGAGTGAAATAGACTATCGGTAGTACCAGTAGGCCGGCGACGAGCAATCGCCAGTCGACGATGACCAGAACGAGGAGACTCCCTATCAATTGCACGATCGCTTGCCAAGGGTTGTACAACATGCTGAAAATCAAATCAGCGATTCCGCCAGCGTCCTCACGCAGGAGACTCGCCGAGCCACCACTTTTAAGTTGCTGCACGCGATGCAGAGGCATTTGAAGCATGTGATCAAATACCTTTTTTCGCAGCGCAGTTTGAACTTGATTGACTGCTTTTGTGCACTGCCATCGTCCCCATAAGTGGATGGCGGTCCGCACCAGGGTGATTGCAGCGACGAGGCCTGCGATCCAGCACAAGAGTTCCAGTGGTTCTCTACCTTGAAGCCAACGCGGTGCCCAATCCGGCATTGGTTTCGGCGGAGTACTCAAAGCGCTATCAATGGCAAACTTGGTACCTAAAGGAGGGATCAGACTCAAAAGTGTCGATACCGTGAGGGTCGCAAGACCGACCAAGATCTGGTGCCGGTGCCCGCGAATGAGCTTCCAGAATTCCTTGAATAAGGTCCAAAAAGTCCGATGCGTTCGGGCAACCAATTTGTCCTTTTCTTCCCGACTCATGGAAGAGTGAAACGACTCGAACTCGTTTCGCTTCGATTTAGGGTCTTTGGTTCGGATTTCCTTGACGTAGGTTTCGAATTCGTGGCGGCTCGTCGGCATATAAAGTCTGTTAGGCAATTCGATGGCAGTTCGGCGAAGGTTTTCCTCGTAATGGAGGCCTAAGCATTGTAACGATCCCGTCGAAAAACGCGCTCCGTGCAATTGCACGCTATGCTAGAATTCCGCATGATTTAACCGAACGGATCCCTCTTTGATTTTATCTCCAGTCGACCAATGATGCTTGAGACTTCTGCCATGATTGAAACCAGAACATCCCAAAGCCGATCTAGGCTCAGTACCCAGAGGGTTGCGGCGGGTTCTAACCAGATCCGCGTTACTCGGGTCGTCTCAAATCGCTCGGCGATCATCGATTTGATGTCGAGGATGTGCTTGATATCGATGTGCGTGATACGCACTGCTGTCGCACTGAGTACGTTGGGGGCGGGTGCAGTTGGGCTGCTCGCTCAGGAGCGTGGAAGGGAGAGCAGTACTTCTGAGGGATGGAGTCGTCAAAAGTTAAGTAAATTGTTTCATGGGGAGGGGGGGACACTTGCGGATTTTGATGGTGACGGTCACTGCGATGTGGCTGCCGGTTACCAGTTGTTCTTTGGACCCGACTTCAAGACGACGGCCAAATTGTTTGATTCGAATCCGTACAACATCAATGGATATTCCGAGTACTTCTTCGATTTTGATTATGACATCGATGCTGATGGTGATTCTGACGTGTTGATTGTTGGATTTCCGGGTGCACCTTCTCACTGGTACCGAAATCCCGGCAAGGATTCGGCAAGAAAAGGGTTGTGGGAGCGGTTTACGGTGCTTGAGGTAACCGATAACGAGTCGCCGATGTTCGAGGATTTAACTGGAGACGGAAAGCCTGAATTGCTCTGTTGCAACGGAGGGCACTTTGGTTATGCGGAGATTCCGAAGAACCCGACCGATGGATGGATTTTTCGGGCCGTCAGCGAGCCTGGGCCATATCAGCGTTTTACGCACGGCATCGGCTTGGGGGATGTCAATGATGATGGGTTTCGAGATGTCCTTTCCAAGGATGGTTGGTGGGAGAACCCGGGACAACCTACCTCGAAAGCTTGGATCTTTCATCCAGTTGCATTTTCTGGGCCTGGAGGTGCACAGATGGTCGCGGTCGACCTCGACGGCGATCAATGCACGGAAGTGGTCACATCGCTCGCAGCGCACTCGTACGGGTTCGCGGTATACAAGAAACGTCCAGGAGAGAAAGAATACCAATGGGACCGCATCGATATCATGACGGACAAGGTTGAGACCTCTCCGACGGGGCTTGCGATCTCGCAGCTGCATGCTGTGGCGATTGCCGACATGGATGGCGACAATAAACCGGATATTCTCACGGGCAAGCGGTTTTGGGCGCACAACGGTAACGATCCAGGCGAAAATGAATTACCTATGTTGGTTTGGTTTAAACCGGTCGTAGTCGCGGGAGGCTTGAAATTCGAGCCCAACATCATCGATGAGGATAGCGGGGTGGGAACTCAAGTGACAGTGGAGGACATCAACGGGGACGGAATGCTCGACGTGCTTTCTTCGAGCAAACGAGGAGTCCATGTATTGGTGCAAGTTCCAGTCGTGAATTCCGAGAGCGTAACGGAACCTGAAGTGGCCAGAGAATCGATTTTAATTCATGATGCTCTGGGTGGGTTCCGGCCTGCTTGGTCAAAATCTGAGCCGATGAACATGGATTTTGAGACTGGCGACTTGCGCGATTGGAAGGGACTTGGAGGAGCATTCTTCAACCAGCCGGTGATCGGGGATGTGGTGGCTGCACGAGGTAAGGGAGAAAAATCAGGGCACCAGGGAGAGCATTGGATTGGATCGTCGGAGATTGGAACTGATGTCGCCATGGGGACTTTAACCAGCCGTCCATTTCTCTTGAATCACCCGTATTTATCATTCCTCATTGGAGGTGGTGATTCACCCCAAACACGTGTTGAATTCGTCGATCAATCGACTCAAACGATACTTCATACCGAACGTGGAAAGAACAGTGATACGATGGAACGGCGCGTTATCGATACGCAAGGGTGGTTGGGCAAAAGCATTTATGTTCGAATCGTCGACGAAAGCCGTGAGGGCTGGGGGCATATCCAGTTCGATGATCTTCGTTTCCACGCCTCGAAAATCGAGAACTAAGGAATCGATTTGGAATTTGATTTGAAATTTGATTTGGATCGTGATTTGTGTTGGCAAAAGATGGGCTTGCGCCAAATAAAGACTGAATTCCACTAGACAGAGATTTTTTTGATAATGGTTTTGCGAATGAAATCGGTTGCTGTTTGGTCACTCTTCTTTGGCGGATTGTTGTTATGTCCGAACCCATATGGCTTGCACAGTGGCAAAGCGGTTGGGCAGGAGCGTAGCAACGCCG
>JBIJCS010000454.1:0-4176 GCA_044344575.1 Pirellula sp.
AAACGGCTGTCCTCACAAGCGATCTTCGCTCGCTGCAATGCAGTTGGATCTTCGATGGCCAATCCCTTGTCGATCAAGACCTGCTGGTCTTCGAGCAACAAGTCGATTTCCTTGCGCAATTGAGCATTGTCTTGCTGAGCTTGCAAACACGCTGCAATCGCATAATGCAATCGAACGGCATTGACCGCGGTTTCAAACCGCAAATGCTTCTCCAAACGCAACGAAAGATTACAAAGCGCAGCCCGCTCTTGTTCGCTAATCTTCGGCTTGGCCAGCAAGTGCTTCTTCGTCGGCAACGCCAACGTCTCAGAACGTACACTAACCAATACTTGTGCAACCTTACTTCGCTGCTGCGCTTGCTCGGCCACCGCTACCAAGTCCCCCTCAGCGCTGAGCACCTTGCAACAATAAATGGCCCACAGCAGCAAAACCAGCAAGAACCAGATCGTCACCCGATCGACCTTGGGCACCCACGCCGCCATGCAAAAACAGCCCCTGTCCACTGCGCAGTTTCTTGCGCGCGTTAAAGATCGCTCGATGAAAATCGAGGATTGCTCAGAATTTAGTTGGGCCTTTGCCGGCATGGAATTCCATGGGCTGGAGCGGTCGATGGCTAGCATTTCCCCACGGTGGGGAAATGCGCACACTTTGCGTTAGGATCGAAGTCTGGTGGTAGGGGACTGAACGGTTCTTCGTTTTTTTCGAGTTAGGTAATTTAGGAAGACTGTAGGGACACAGCCCCCGCTCCTCGATCGGGGAACACGGAAGGCAGACAGGTGCAACCTATCCGCTCTTAGGCGATGGAATATACTGAAGCAGCAACTGGCATGGGAAAAAGGTGAGACGAGTAGGGGACCGAGCATTGGGCACGAACCGTGTGGCAGGGGACGAAACATCCGAATCGGCATCAACTCGCGCGTTCGTGTACTATGGACAACCCGATCCATTCGGGATTGGCCAAATCAAAGAGGCTTGGGCTGGTCGCGAACTGCTCCTGAGCTTTTTCCAACGAGATCTCTTGATTCGATACCGTCAGGTTTTTATTGGAGTGGTCTGGGTTCTAGTTCAGCCACTGCTAGGGACTTTGATCTTTCTGATGCTCTTTCATTTTTTAGGTGCGAACCGTGGATTGGACGACGCACCACGCAGTCGTTGGCTCGACGCTTCTGTCATTCTAATCGGTATGTTGTTTTGGCAATTGGTCAACAATAGCTTGCGCGATGCGACAGGTTCCCTCGTGAACTATCGACATGTGATCACCAAGATCTATTTCCCACGGATGCTTTTGCCACTATCGAGCCTGCTCTGTGCGCTATTCGATTTACTGGTTGGACTGGTGTTGCTCGTTCCAGTTGTTTGGTTTTCCAGCACGGGTGTGGAATGGTGGCGTGTGCTCTTCGCGTTACCCGCTCTAGCTTGGTTGGTGGTGTTCTGCTTTGGAGCAATCCTTTGGCTCAGTTCACTCAACGCGCAATACCGGGATGTTGGATACGCGCTTCCTTTCGTTCTTCAGATCGGAATGTTTCTTAGTCCTGTCGTCTACGGTTATGAACGCATCTCAAAAGCGTTGTCACCAAGCTGGCAAATTCTTTATTCTGCCAATCCTGTGGCTAGTTGTATCGGCATCGCGAGATGGGCCATCCTAGGAGCTCCCCTACCCCCATTACTTGGTATGCTCTTGGCTGGATTCCTCACCGTGGTACTTGTCCTCTCTGGACTTGTTTGGTTCCAACGATCAAACCAATGGATGGCCGATAGGATCTAACCATGATGGAAGCAATCCATGCCGATCGCATTTCGAAGAGGTTCAGACTTGGAACACTCGGCGAGCACCAACGATTGACCGAAGCACTGACGAAGAATTTGCGGCGTTGGATCTCTCGTGACGGTATTGCAACCTCAGAGTCCAAAGAATTCTGGGCTCTCAGAGAAGTGAACTTCCGAATTGCTCAAGGGGAAGTAGTTGGGATCATCGGCCATAATGGAGCTGGTAAAAGTACGCTCCTGAAGATTTTGTCTCGTATTGTCACACCTACCTCGGGGCGAGTCGGAGTCCGAGGTCGCGTGGGTAGCTTACTCGAAGTCGGCACAGGGTTTCACCCCGAACTGACAGGACGCGAGAACATCTTTCTCAACGGCGCAATTCTCGGAATGAAACGCTCCGAAATCCGGCAACGGTTCGATCAAATTGTCGCGTTCGCCGAAGTGGAGAAGTTCCTTGACACACCCGTAAAGAGATACTCCAGCGGGATGACCGTACGGCTGGGATTCTCGGTCGCGGCTCACATGGAACCAGATGTTCTGATCATCGACGAAGTCTTAAGCGTCGGGGATCAAGCTTTCCAGAATCGATGCATGGGGAAGGCTAGTGAATTAGGTAGCCAAGGACGAACCATTCTGGTGGTTTCACATAATCTGGCTGCCATCGCAAATATTTGCACCCGAGCAATGCTACTCGATCACGGTACCATCGCAGTCGATGGTACGCCTCAACAAGCCATCGAGCTATACTTGCAAGGAATGCGAGCCGATCGCGGGATCGCGCAGTGGGAAGCCGAATCTGGCCCTGGTTCGTCAGAAATACGTCTACGCAGCGTTTCTGTTCGCAATGCTGGATCCGAAAAGCCCGCTAGTTCCGTCGCCATCGATCAACCAATCCGTATCGAGATTACCTACGATGTCTTGCAAGACGACACAATCAACGCAGTACAAATTCACCTCAAAGACGAAAACGGAGTCTTTATCCTCTCCTCAGGTAACGCCCCCTCAATGTCCCTTGCTCCCGATGTTACGTTCTCCAAACCAATCCAACGAGGTACCTACACGACCGCTTGCGAACTTCCTGCAAATTTCCTCAACGACTCCCGTTACGTCGTCAGTGTGCTCCTTGGACCGGAACTAGGAAAACCCACAATAGCCTGTGAATCCGTATTGGCTTTTACCGTAACCGATACCGGTGCAATGCGCAAAGAATTTCTCGGCTCTTGGTACGGCCCTGTCATCCGCCCTCGTCTGAGCTGGGAAACCCACAAAAGCGACACGAACTAAGGCTTCTTCGATTCCGAGGACTTGCCCTCGGATTCTTTGCCAGACTCTTCTTTCTTCGGAGTATCGGCACTCCCGCTTTCCTTACCATCCTTCTCCTTGGTCGCTTCGTCCGACTTCTTGTTCGTAATGACCGGTGGAAGCTCCTTGCTCTTCGGTACAAACTTAATGGAGATACTGTTCACGCAGTGTCGACTGTTCTTCTTCGTCATCTGCTCGCCAGTGAACACGTGCCCAAGATGCCCCCCACAGTTCTTGCACATGATCTCCACTCGAAAACCATCTGCATCCACCTCGCGATGAATCGATCCCTTGATCTCGTCATCAAACGCTGGCCAACCACAACCACTGTGGAACTTGTCATCGGACTTGTACAACGGTGCATTGCAACGCTTGCAAATATAAGTCCCCTCAACGAAGTGATCGGTGTACTTACCGGTGAATGCGTACTCGGTCCCCTTGTTCAAAAGAACCCAACGCTCCTCCGCTGTTAGCTTGTTGTACTCTGGTTCGTCCATCTTCTTTCCTTTAGCAGAAGTGTTCCTGCCTACATTACCGCTGCTCGCACCGCGACCGACAACCACCTTGGCCGTTTCCTTACCCTCTTCTTTTTCTTTGTCATCCGCTTTGCCCGCTGGCTTCTTCGATTCGCCAGTTTGCGGTGGGGCAAATGCCAATGCGACAGAGTTGCGAGCAAAAAACGCTACAGTAGCGAACGCCAGTAATACGGTCGGAAGGAGCCAAGGGTATTTCGCCATGAGGCAACAGTTGGAATTTTGCGTCATAGTAACCTCGCGGAAAGGGGGTCTACGGGTGCGAACACAAACGGAAAACGAATCTCGTGCCACCCCAATTATACGGGATCAGGCAAGGTTCGGCCACGCGAAGATTCGCGCAGACTCCAAGCGAATCGGTTATAGTCTCTGCCTAAGCCGCACCGCAAACCCTCGCCCCCGGTGCTGCGGCACCGAAAACGCATAATAAATGACAACGAAAGGTAAATGAACATGCAAAACGCAGCGTTTGCGATTCTTCACGGGCCGTGCCGAACCAGGACCTACTCCGCTCGGCACGTTCAAATTGCCGTCGGGCTTCTCGCCTTCACTATCCTGATGATCCTGCCCGCCTCCA
>JBIJCS010000005.1:0-36567 GCA_044344575.1 Pirellula sp.
AGGAAGGATCATGTGTACGGGTGGTTTTTGGGGGCACGCACCGACTCGAGGATACTTTAGCGCATCCGCAGTTAGAGTCGTTGAATCAGCGGATTGGGTTGCGTGCGTATTTAGCTCCGTTGCATCTCTTGGAAGTTCGCGAATACATGGCAGGAAAGCTCGCGCTCTCTGGCGGGGAATTGGGGCGAATATTTCGTGCAGAGGCGGTAGAGGCGATTTACCGTGCCAGTGAGGGGATCCCGCGTTTGGTGGATCAGTTAGCGGATCAGGCGATGGATTCTGCAGCGAGCGATGGTGAGTCCATGATTTCGGCGGATCGGGTTCGCATGGTGTGGAGTCGATTGCATCAGTTGCCGGTGACATGGGGGGGCGGACCTTCGGTGAGCGCTGAGAATAGCGAAGAGGGAGCGAGCGCGATTGAGTATGGAGATTTAGAGGAGCCTCTGGGGGGGGCTTGGGCAAACGACGCGATGAGCGACGAATCGCACAGCGAATCAGACAGTGAGCTACAAGTTGCTATGCGGGGGTCTTCGCAGTTCGACGACGTGGAGATCGAGGCGAGCGAAGTTGGGGAGTTGGCAGAGGTGGGTAGCAAGAACTACTTCGATTCGTTTTTAGCAGATCGCCATGAAGAGCCGAAGAGGCCATCGGAGGGTGACGTGGATGAAGCGTTTCGAGGATTGATTGCCAGCATGCACTTCGAAGCGGTTCGTTTGGATCCTCATGATCGGATGGATTCGGCGCGGGGTCGTCGCGTTGGTCAACGCGTTGGGGATGGCTTGATCGTGGGGGAGTCGGTGGATGGAGACGATCGAGACATGTTAGTGATAGTCGACGGCGAGTACGGGGATTATCCGTATGTGGCACGAGGTTTTCAGCCGAGGGTGAGTTAAACGATGTTAGCCGTATCGAGAGGGATGTCGAAATCGAAGTCGATGGAGTTATCGATGGAGTTATCGATGGAGGCGAGTTGGGGGTGGATGCCTCGTAAGGTGCATGGATGCATCGGGTTTGTTTGGTTATTCGAGGGTGGAGTTATAACGCGAGAGGTTCAGGATCGGGTGGTGGTTCAATGCGCTTCGAGGTGGGCGAGTGAAACGAGTCATCGAGCTTGTGTGATTGTCTCGGGGGCGCACGGGCAAATAGGGGAGAGTATGGATGGGGTGGGGGTGGATGTATTGTCGTGGGAATGGTTAGGGGGAGGGATGCAGTCTGTTGGTGGGTTTTCCAAGGAAGTCGTAGGAGATGTAGTTCAGTTATCAGGATTGCGTTTTCAGTATGGTGCGACTTGGATAAGTTTGGGGTTGTTGGGTGGTGAGGTGAGTCGATCAGTTGGAGGTTTATGTGATGGCATCGTGATATTGGTGCCGCGCGGTGTAGATGGGGGGCATGAGAGAGTCGTTTGGGGGAATCGGCTGCGCGAGTTCGCATTGGGTGGTGAGGGGAAGAGAAATCGCAGTGGGGTATTGGGGTATATGAATATTGATTTGGGGTTTTTGAGCTGAGGACTTTCGCGAGGGGGTGGGTAGTCGAGAAGGAGTTGTGATCCAGAGGGGGATTTTTCTCCTGAATATTCACTTTTTTTAGAGATTCTTGTCCGAATCTTCACCGAAGTGCGATTCGCGATTTTGGGGTGACAGCTTGGCTTTTGTGTGAGGGGGGTAATAGCGGACAGATTCTGTACGTTCGCTTGAATGGAGGTTTCGAAAGTCTGAGGTCTGTTTACAATTTGGGCAACGCCAGCGGTTCTGAGTAGTTTTGATTCAAGGTCTTCATAATGGCTTGTTGTCTTGTGACGGGTGGATGTGGATTTATTGGTTCGCACATCGTAAGGGGTTTATTAGAGGCGGGGCACACGGTACGGGTGTTGGACAATCTCTGCACGGGGAAGCGAGAGAATTTGGCGGAGGTTTCGGATCGTGTGGAGTTGTTTTTGGGGGACATTAATGATGCGGCGGTGGTGCAGGAGGCGTTACGTGGGGTCGACAGGGTATTTCATCAAGCGGCGTTAGCGAGTGTACCGTTGTCGTTGGAGCGTCCGTTGGATACGAATGCGGCTTGTGTGACGGGCACGTTGAGCATGTTGCATTGGAGTCAGAAGGCTGGGGTGAAGCGATTTGTGTATGCGGCAAGTAGTAGTGCGTATGGGGATCAGCCGACGTCATCGAAGCGTGAGACCGATTTACCGAGGCCGTTATCGCCCTATGCGGTCGCGAAGCTAGCGGGAGAGTATTACTGTCAGAGTTATTACCACAGTTTTGGGTTGGAGACGGTTGGATTGCGTTATTTCAACGTCTTTGGTCCGAGGCAGGATCCGGACAGTCCCTATTCGGCGGTGATTCCTATCTTTGTAAGCAAGATACTTGGAGGTCAGCGGCCGACGATTTATGGTGATGGTCAGCAGTCTCGGGACTTTACGTATGTCGCGAATGTCGTGCGGGGGAATTTGCTTGCGGGCGAGGTATCGGGGATTGGAGGTCGAGTATTTAATTTAGCGGATGGTCGGCAGACGACGTTGTTGCAGTTGCTTGAATTGTTGTCTAAGTTTTTGGGCAAGGAGATCACACCGGATTTTCAGCCGGCTCGGGTTGGTGATGTACGAGAGAGTTTGGCGGACATTACGCAAGCGCGAATGGTGTTGGGGTATGAGCCAGCGGTCGGGTTGGAAGATGGGATTGGACGAACGATTGAGTACTATCAGCAGTTAGTGATGCGGCGGTAGCGATGAGTTCTCAGGAGAGTGTAGCCATTGTGGTTCAAGATCAATGCGAGCGGTTGGTAGCATTGATTCGTGCGATGGGATCGCGAGTGGTCGTAGCATTTTCCGGTGGGGTGGATAGTGCGGTGGTTGCATCTGCGGCTTATCGTGCATTGGGAGTCAATGCGGTTGCTTGGACCGGCGTGGGAGCTGCGGTACCGGAGTCGGATCGGAGGGCAGCGGTTGAGGTAGCCAGAGCGATTGGGATAGAGCATGTGATGGTACCCACGGATGAGATGTCGCGTGATGGGTATGTCTCGAATGGTCCGGATCGGTGTTATCATTGCAAGACGACGTTGTATTCTTCGATCGCTCGGTGGGTTGGTGATCGGTCGATGGGAGTGATTTTATCTGGGACGAACGCGGAGGATCTTGGGGATTACCGTCCTGGGTTGCGTGCGGCTACGGAGTGGGGGGTAAGGGCACCGTTGGCGGAGTTAGGGTATGGCAAGGAGGAGGTGCGAGCGATTGCGAGGGAGTGGGGGATAACTATCGCTAGTAAACCTGCGAGTCCATGTTTAGCGAGTCGGATTGCGTATGGGCAGGTGGTGACGTTGGGTCGATTGAATCAGGTGGAGTCGATGGAGCGATGGTTGATCGAGGAGGGGTTTCGGGATGTCCGCGCTCGGTTGCATGGGGAGCAGTTATTGCGATTGGAGATACATCTCGACGAGTTTCCGATGGTTTTGCGGGAGGGGGTCAGGGAGCGATTGTTGCAGAAGGCTTTGGGTTTAGGGTTTCGATATGTTACGATGGATTTGCAGGGGCGATCGAGTGGGTCGATGAATCGCGGGATTGTATCGGAGTGAAGGGGTAATTGGGGGGGCGTGGACATGATTGGATGGGGCATCATTGGTTGTGGGATGATAGCGAAGTTTCATGCGCGAGCTATAGGTGAGATGCGCGGTTCGAAGTTGGTGGCTTGTTATAGTCGGGACAAGGGGAAGGGGGAGCAGTTCAGCCAGGAGTTTGGCGGGGTGGCTTATGATGATTTAGTGGAGATGTTATCGAATCCAGAGTTGGATATTGTGACGATTTGCACGCCGAGTGGAGCGCATTTGGAGCCTGGGATTGCCGCAGCGCGAGCGGGCAAGCATGTGTTGGTGGAGAAGCCGTTGGAGATTACGCCGAAGCGTTGTGATCAGTTGATATCGGAGTGTGACAAGCGGGGGGTGTATTTAGGAACGATATTTCCGTCTCGGTTTCATCGTTCGGCGGTTTTGCTCAAGGGGGCGGTGGAGCAGGATCGGTTTGGAGCGATTTCGGTGGCGGATGCGATTGTCAAGTGGTATCGAACGCAGCAGTATTACGACAGTGGCAAGTGGCGTGGGACATGGGAGCTCGATGGTGGTGGAGCATTGATGAATCAAGCGATCCATAGCGTTGATTTGTTGGTGTGGTTGATGGGGCCGGTTCGATCGGTACAAGCGATGACAGCGTTGCGAGCGCATGAGAGGATTGAGGTGGAGGACACGGCGGTAGCGACGTTGGAATTTGCTTCGGGTGCCTTGGGTACGATTGTCGCGACGACGGCGGCTTATCCTGGTTCTCTTAAGCGAATTGAGATTTGCGGGTCTGCGGGGACAGCGATTTTGGAGGAGGAGGCTTTGGTGCGATGGAGTTTTGCGAAGCCAACGAAGCAGGACGAGAAGATTTTAGCGCAGATGCAATCGAATACGACGGGAGGTGGTGCATCGGATCCATCGGCGATTGGGCACATTGCGCATCGGGAGTTGTTTAAGGATTTTGCGAAGTCGATTGCAACGGGTAGTGCGAGTCGGATCGATGGGTTAGAGGGTCGCAGGAGCGTGGAGTTGATCCATGCGATTTACAGGTCAGCGAAGACAGGCAAGCGTGTAGCTTTGTGATTTATCCGTGGTGTACCGTCGTGGTTTCTGGCTGCGTGAGTTGAAGTGGATTGTGGGGGCGATATGTCTGATATGCGCGATGGTATGGATGATCGAGATCGTGTGGACGAAAAGGATTTGTTGGTAGAAGAAGCGCGAGGGGTGGTGGAGGGGTTGCGAGAGGAGATTCGCGAGCACGACCGAAGGTATTACGTATTAGCGGAGCCGACGATCAGCGATTTGCAGTACGATCGTTTGATGGATCGTTTAGCGAGGTTGGAGCGACGCTTTCCGGAGTTGGTGACCGAGGACAGTCCGACGCGCAAGTTGGGGGATGCGCCGGTGGATGGGTTGCCCCAGGTGGTGCATCGGATCCCGATGTTATCGATTGAGAACACGTATACCGAGGGGGAGTTGCGTGAGTTCTTTCAGCGGGTCGAGAGGTTAGTGCCTGGAGAGGACTTGGAGTGGGTGGTGGAATTAAAGGTTGATGGGGTAGCGGCATCGATACGATATGAGGAGGGGAGATTGGTGGCTGCGGTAACACGTGGCAATGGAGAGGTGGGTGATGATGTTACGCATAATGCTCGGACGATTCGCGGTTTGCCGTTGCAGTTAGTCGGTGCTGAGGTTCCTAGGACATTGGAAGTTCGAGGAGAGGTATACATGACCAACTCTGATTTGGTCGCGCTCAATGAGGAGAGGGTGGGGGCTGGGGAGGCGGAGTTCAAGAATCCGCGGAATGTTACAGCTGGATCGATTCGGTTATTGGATTCGAAGATATGCGCGAAGCGGAGGTTACGTTTTTTGTGTCATGGGATGGGTTTTTGCGAGGGGGTGTCTGCGAAGACCCATATGGATTTTTTAGAGCAGGTTCGGTTGATGGGGATACCGGTGACACCGTTGGTTCAATGTTTTTCATCGGCGGAGGAGGTGATCGCGCATTGCAATCGGTTGGTAGAGGATTTGCATACGTTGGATTTCGAAGTTGATGGTTTGGTGATCAAAGTCAATCAATTTGAGCAACGGGAGACATTGGGATCGACATCGAAGAGTCCTCGGTGGGTGATAGCGTACAAGTTAGAGAAGTACGAAGCGGTAACCGAGTTGTTAGCGATCAAGACGCAGGTGGGTAAGACTGGAACGGTAACACCTGTTGCGGAGTTGGTACCGGTGCAGTTGGCAGGAACGACGGTCAGTCGTGCTTCGTTGCACAATCTCGATGAGATACGGCGCAAGGACATACGGGTGGGTGATTGGGTGGTGGTGGAGAAGGCGGGCAAGATTATTCCGCATATTGTTCGGGTGGAGAAGCATCGTCGGGTAGGAGAGTTGGGAGAGTATGTATTTCCGACGGAGTGTCCGGAGTGTGGTTCTCCGTTGGTGCGGGATAGTTCAGGGGTATACATTCGATGTAATTCCAAGCAGTGTCCAGCGCAGTGGCGTCAGCGATTGCGTTATTTTGCGAGTCGGGATTGCATGGACATTGAGGGGTTGGGAGAGAAGTTGGTCAATCAGTTGGTCGACATGGGGATTGTGAATTCGTATGCGGATTTGTACGGATTGACTTTAGAGAAGTTGATGCGCTTGGAGCGGATGGGAGAGAAGTCCGCGAGGAACTTGTTAGAGGCTATTTCGCAGAGCAAGGGGCGAGGTTTATCGAGGGTATTGAATGCGATTACGATAAGGCATGTTGGTCAGCGCGTAGCGAGTGTTTTGGCGAGGCGATTTTCGAGTGCGGATCATTTGCGTAGAGCGAGTGAGGAGGAGTTGGCAGCGACACCGGAGGTGGGGCCGATCATCGCGAGGAGTGTGGTGGAGTTTTGTCGCAGTGAGGAGGGGGTTCAGATCTTCGAGCAGTTATCGCAGGCGGGGGTTTCATTAGAGACCGCTGCGGAGGATGCAGTGGATCATGGGGGGGTATTAGCGGGTAAGACGGTGGTTGTCACGGGAACGTTGACACGATTTTCTCGGGACGAGATCGAGCGTTGGATACAGAAGGTGGGTGGGAAGGCATCTGGGAGTGTATCGAAGAAGACCGATTATTTGGTGGCGGGAGAGGGGGCGGGCAGCAAGTTGGATAAGGCTAGGGAGTTGGGTGTAACGATCTTGAGCGAGGAAGACTTTGTAGGGCTTGTTGGGTACGAAGCGGGGTAGCTTCGTGGCTTGAAACCTCCTGCGGGAACTTGACATTTTGGCTCTGGGAGGAATGATTAGGGGACGGAAGCGAGCGTTGCGGACGATAAGGGTTCGCAGAAATGGGTTTCCTGTAGTGGTTGATGCGACCTTTTTCTCTCGCAAGGGGAGGGGTAAAGGTCGCATCATTTTTTTTCGTGAAAGTGGAGGAAGCGATGAGCGATTACGTCCCGATGACCCGAGAGGGGTACAATCGAATCAAGGCCGAAATCGAGCGATTGGAAAACGACGAGATGCCGAAGATCGCCGAGAAGATTGCGGATGCTCGCGCCGAAGGGGATTTGAAGGAGAACGCCGAGTATCATGCGCAGCGTGAGAATCAGGGGTTGATGCAAGCGAAGATCAATTCGTTGAAGGCGAAGCTATCGCGTGCTCACATTGTCGATACGGCGACATTGCCGAAGGATCGGGTTGCATTTGGGGCGAGGGTGAAGTTAAAGGATTTGAGTTTTGGGGATGAGGAGGAGTACACGTTGGTGGGTGCGGGGGACGAGAATTACGAGGTTGGTAAGATATTGACCACCAGTCCTTTTGGATCTGCGATGATAGGCAAGAAGGTTGGGGAGCTTGTGGAGGTCATTGCGCCGCGTGGTACATTGAAGTACGAGGTTCTCGAGATTCACTTTGACGAAGAATAGCAATAGGGTAGTTTCTTGAGCACCAACGATACGTCTGGAAGTGGCTTGCAAGGCTCGAGTGATGGGGATCCGGAGGCTGGGGATGTTTCCTTGGGGCCGGCTTGTTTAGTCGTATCGATTTTTGGTTTAGCTTTTTTGTGTATTGTAGTGGCGTTTATGTCATTCATGCTCATAGGCAAGCAGGGTGGTCGGGCTGCATACGCGGTGCGTGAGCAGTTGATTCCTTGGGTTGACCAGTCGGATTTGAGCAAGACGGATCAGACGATGATTATCGACGAGTTGCAGGCGTTGGCTTCGCAGATGGAGCGCAACGAGTTGACGGCGCGTCAATTGACACGATTGAATGCGAGGTTGTCGGATTCGACGATCTTGCAATGGGGAGTGGTCGAGGAGACGGTCCGAACGGTTCAAGCTTCGGACGCGTTTACAGCGGAGGAGAAGGAGGACATATCGAAGACAGCGGATCGATGGTTGCGATGTGCGGGGGAGGGGCGATTATCGATGACCGAAATGGAGTTTGCTTATCAGGGATGTGGGTTGAAGGAGCCGAAGACGGGTCGATTGAGTTTGCGTAAGGATGTAACGCCGGAGCAGTTGCGAGAGTTTCACCGGAGGGTGTTGGCGATTTGTGACAAGTACAAGATTTCGCGGGAGCCGTTTGAGAAGAGTGTCTCGCAGGTGTTCCACTTGATGATTGAGGATGGTTTAGCCGAGAAGCAGGCCCAGTAGGATTCGAACCTACGACCTACGGATTAGAAATCCGTTGCTCTATCCAACTGAGCTATGAGCCCGGCGATTGAGCGTATTCTATCGCTATGGGGTTAGCCTGGAAAGGCAAACCTCGGCTGGAAAGGGGAAGCTCTGCAGCTTTTCCATTTTGCCATGGGGGGCTTCCTAGGTTTCCCAGGTTCTCTTGCTAGGTTTGGGCTGAAAACGGTAGAAGTAGGCCCATGCGAAACGAAAACAACCAAAACGAAGCTTGTGCGGTCCGGGGGGTGAGGAACTCCGTGGGGCTGTGTTTCCTGGTGCTTTTGCTCGGTAGTCTTACGGGTTGTGTGCGAAAGCGGATGACATTTCGAACGAATCCGTCTGGGGCGATGGTATATGTGGACAAGCAGCCGGTGGGTTTAACGCCGGTATCTACTGGATTTACGTATTATGGGACACGCAGTATTGAGGTGGTGAAGGATGGATATCGAACGGAGAAGTTCATGCGTAAGGTGCATGCTCCGTGGTATCAGATTCCGCCTTTGGATTTTGTAAGTGACACGCTTTGGCCGTTTGAGACGCGGGATGAGCGGGTGATTGACGTGCAGTTGACACCGGAGTTTGATGTTCCTAGTGAGGCATTGATTGCATCGGGAGAGCAGTTGCGATTGCAGGCGGGTCAGGGGATTGCGGTTACGCCACCGCCACCGGTGACGCAGCCTAGTGGTGGGATATTGACACCTACTCCATCGACGATTGTGCCGACGAGTCCACCGTTGGGACCACCGATTGGGAGCATAACGGGTGCACCTTATCCGCAGCCGCCGGCACCACCATCGTTTGGTACGCGATTGATGGACACGTTGTTCCCGTATGGGGCACCTTTGAGTTTTCCATCGACGCAGGTAACACCGGGTGGTGGTTTCCGTCCACCTGCGGAGCCGACCGGTGCAGCTGGTGATTCGGGCGAGGTGGGATTGTAAAGAGTCGGTGCGAAGGCCGCTTGATCAGGAGGTGGTTGCGATGGAGCGGAGAGGGTTGGCACCGATATTTGGGTGGAGTGTCGTTGTGCTATCGGTATGGATAGCGAGTGCGGGGTGTCGAGTATTGTCACCCAGAGCCATCGACCATCGTCAGCAGTTGATTGCCCCGGAGTTAGTCGCCTTCAATGATCCGCAGATTGAGCGTGGGAAGGTGCGACCGATTCTTGATGGGTTGGGTTGGGTGGTTGGGATACCTTCGAAGTTAGTCTTATGGAACAGGAAGGTGGACAATCATCGGATCAGTGAGGAGACGGAGGAGGCGGTTGCGGAGTATTTGCGAGCGAATTCGTTGAGTCATGTGAAGGTTCGATTGAATCAGTATCGGCCTTGGGATGACATGAAGAGGTTGACGCGGAACCGCACGATGGCTTGGCCTTGGAGGTACAGTGTTGGGGTATTGAGTGTGATGGGTGAGGCTGTGGTACCGGGTCGGGTATTTGGGGGGGATCATTTCAATCCGTACACGCAGACGGTGCATTTGTATAGTGATTTACCGGTGATTGGTTTTCATGAAGGGGCGCATGCGAAGGATTTTTCGAGGCGGCGTTATCCTGGTACTTATGCGGCAGCGTACATGTTGCCGGTAGTTCCGTTGTATCATGAGTCGGTAGCGAGTCGGGATGTGATGGAATATGTCGCGCGTTTAGGGGATGTGGAGTTACATCGTCAAGCGTACCATGTTTTGTATCCGGCTTATGGGACATACGTCGGTGGTGCGATTGGCGGGGTATTTCCTGTGGTGAGTGCACCTGCATACTACGGCAGTGTGGTAATGGGTCATGCGATTGGGCGTTACGCCGCGAGTCGGCTTGTTTCACCTTAGCTTGTTGAATTGAGATTGGTTTGAATAGAGTCCTTGTGATGAATGGAATGAAGTTGAAATGAGTCGAGTAGAAATTGCGCCGGTGGAATCGCGTCGTGATCGCAAGGAATTTATGGAGTTGATATGGAGGTTGTATAAGGGGGATCCGAATTGGATACCGCCGATTCGGATGAATCAGGAGGAGTTGGTAGGATTTCGCAAGCATCCTTTCTACGAGGTCAATCGTTGTCAGGCTTTTTTGGCGAGGCGGGATGGGCAAGTGGTTGGTCGGATTCTGGGGATCGTCAATCAAGGGCATGTCAAGCGATTCAAGGAGAACCGTGGGTTCTTTGGATTTTTCGAGAGCATTGATGATCAGGAAGTAGCGCATGGTTTATTTCGTGCGGCTGGAGAATATTTGAAGACGCAGGGGATGAGTGATGTGCGGGGGCCTTGTAATCCTTCGTTGAATTACGAGACGGGGACATTGGTGGATGGGTTCACGACGCCCCCGACATTCATGATGACTTACAATCCTCCGTATCACGACGCATTGATCAAGAGTTTTGGGTTTGAGAAGACGCAGGACTTGTATGCATACGATGGGAACATCGAGATGCTCAAGACGATGGATCCGAAGATCATGCAGATGGTTGAGTTGGTACGAGATCGTTACAAGGTGAAAGTTCGACCGGTTAATCGCAAGAATTTTGCGAGAGAAGTGATGTTGTTTTTAAGGATCTACAATCTTTCGTTGCAGGGGACGTGGGGTTTTGTGCCTTTGAGCGACGCGGAGTGCAAAGCGATTGGTGCTTCGATGAAGATATTGATTAATCCGAGAACGACGAGTGTGATTGAGGTCGAAGGGGAGCCGGTGGGCGTGGGGCTTGGGTTGCCCGATTACAATCCGATCATTAAGAAGATTGACGGCAGGTTGTTTCCCTTTGGTTGGTTACGCTTGTTATTGGAGCGAAAGAAGATCACCAAGATGCGGATTGTCAGCACGAATGTGTTACCGGAGTGGCAACGGTTTGGGCTTGGGCTGGTTTTATTGGAACGGATGCTTCCGGACTGTTTGGCATTGGGGATCACGGACGCAGAGTTTTCGTGGGTATTGGAGTCAAACAATTTGTCGCGAGGTTCTTTGGAGCGTGCGGGGTTATTACCATCGAAGACGTATCGGTTGTACGATCGAAGTTTATCGGACATTTAGCAAGCGTCTTGCTGGGGGGCTTGGAATTGAAAAACCCCTGAAAACGCGTGGTGCAAGGATGGGGTGCGTGGGGTACACTGGAGGGGGTCGTACCGTAGTTTTTTGCAACGCTTTCGGAAAGCACGGGGCATGTCCACCGAAGCCACCAAGACAGAAGTCGGAAGTTATTTTATCTCGAATTACCCTCCATTTTCGCAGTGGACTGCGGAGGCGGTTGGTGAGTTAGAGGGAGCTTTAGGTCGACGAGCGGAGCCTGTTGTGGGGCAGGATGGGGGATCGCAGATTCCTCCGTTGGGTTTGTATCTTCACATCCCTTTTTGTCGCAAGCGGTGTAAGTTCTGTTACTTCAAGGTTTTCACGAACGTCAATGCGGAATCGATTGAGCGTTACGTTTCGGCTTTGAGTCAGGAGATCAGTTTGGTTGCACGGCAGCCGATCATGCAAGACCGGCAGTTTCAGTTTGTCTATTTTGGGGGTGGTACGCCGAGTTTTTTGTCGGTTAAGCAACTCAATTCTTTGATGGAGCGGTTGCATCAGCATGTGACTTGGGATGGTGCAGAGGAGGTCACGTTTGAGTGCGAGCCTGGGACTTTGAGTGAGCCGAAGGTACAGGTGCTCCGCGAGATGGGCGTGACGAGATTAAGTTTGGGGGTTGAGAATTTTTCGGATGCGATTTTGGAGGAGAATGGGCGAGCGCACTTATCCAAAGAGGTGTTTCGTGCTTGGGAGTGGATTCAGGCGGCTGGTTTTCCGAATGTCAACATCGATTTGATTTCTGGGATGGTGGGAGAGACTTGGGAGAATTGGCGGGAGAACATACGTCGGACGTTGGAGTTATCGCCGGAGAGTGTGACGATTTACCAGATGGAGTTACCGTTCAATACGGTATATTCCAAGGGGTTATTGCAGACGCAAGGAGAGTCACCGGTAGCGGATTGGAAGACGAAGAGGGATTGGGTTCGATATGCCTTCGAGGTCTTTCAGGAGAATGGTTACAGTGTTAGCAGTGCGTATACGGTTGTAAAAGATCCGACGAAGGTAAGTTTCTCGTACCGAGATAATTTATGGCGAGGGTCGGATTTGATGGCGACGGGCATTGCAAGTTTTGGGCATGCGGGCGGAGTTCATTATCAGAATGTTCCTGAGTGGGATCGGTACTTGGGGATGATTTTAGACGAGCAACGATTGCCCTTGGGGAGAGCTTATCGACCGACGCGCGATCAGATGTTGATTCGCGAGATGATATTGCAATTGAAGAAGGGGTGGTTGGACTTAGGTTATTTCCAGAGCAAGTTTGGCGTAAACATTCTTGAGCGGTGGCGTTCTGAGTGGGAAGCTTATGCTAGGGATGGGTATGTTGAGTTGCCGCCGGGTGAGACGGTATTTGGTTCGCGGATTCGTTTGACGATGGATGGTTTATTGCGAGTCGATGGGTTGTTACCAGTGTTTTTTGAGCCGCAGTTTCGAAACGTTCGCTATACATAACATGGTTAGTGCGATGAGGCGAGCGGAGCGTTGGTTTTTGGGTTTGCTCGCATGCGTCTTGTTAGTGTTGATTGGCGTTTCGATGGTACTGCGTCCTGATCCATCGGGGTTAGGAACGCATCAGCAGTTAGGGTTACCGGCTTGTACTTCGGTGCAGTTGCTTGACATGCGCTGTCCGGCTTGTGGGATGACGACATCGTGGGCTTGGATGGCAAGAGGTCGTATTGATCGTGCGTTGGAGAGCAACGTAGGGGGAGCGATGTTGTTTGTTGTGACGGCGGTATCGATCCCATGGATTTGTTGGATCGCTTATCGGGGGAGTCGAGCGGACTGGGAGAGTTGGTTATTGTTCGCAGTGATAGGGGTTTGTACTGCGATGGCTGTAGCGTTGCTGAGTTGGGGGTGGTTAATTGCTCAGCGTGGAATGTTGTTATGAGTGAGAAGGTTTAGGCCGCGAGACCTTTTGCGCGTGGTGGTGCGTTGAGTCCGAATAGTCCGAAGATTTCTTGTTGATTGAGACCAAGGTTTGCGGGAGTGCCTGTTTCGGCGAAGAGGGTTTGCAGCAATTCGCGTTTTTCGGACAGGACGGTATCAATTCTTTGTTCGATGGTATCTACGGCCATCATTCGAGTGACGGTGACCGCTTGTTTCACGCCGAGACGGTGCGCTCGGTTGATGGCTTGATCTTCTACGGCGGGGTTCCACCAGCGGTCGAAGAGGAAGACGTAGTGGCAGAATTGGAGATTTAGTCCTACAGCGCCTGCGCCGTAGCTCATAAGGATTGCGCCGCACTTCGGATCATTTTTGAATCGGTCGATGACAGCATCACGTTTATGGGAGGGTACTCGACCGTGGTAGTGAACGGGGTTGAATCGAGCGAGACGTTCACCGATGACATCGAGAGTTTCGACCCATTGGCTGAATACGATTGCTTTTTGGCCGCTGGAGCAGATTTCTTCGATATCGGCTTCGAGTCGTTCCATTTTGGCGCTTGAGCCTGTCGCTGGATCGAAGTTGCAAATTTGTTTCAGGCGTAATACGAGTTCGAAGACGTGTTGAACGGTGATGGATTCACCGAGGTCAGCGAGGTGAACGATTCCTTCTTCTTCTGCTGCTTTGTAGCTGAGGCGTTGATCTGCGGTCAGTTCGATATCAGCGTTCCGAAAGAGTTTCGGGGGCATATCGGTGAGGACTTTATCTTTGGTTCTTCGGAGGATATGGTCTCGGGTCGCGGCACCTAGGGACTTCAGGTGCATATCATCGCGGAGGTGACCAGGGGATAGGAATTCAAAGATGCTAACGAGGTCTTCTACGGAGTTTTCGATGGGAGTACCGGTAAGGGCCCACGACCGATCGCGCGGGATATTTCGGATGACTTCGCTGGTGGTGCTATTTCGGTTTTTGATACGTTGTGCTTCATCGAGTAGAACGAGATCGAAGTGGAGGGATTCGTCATCGATGATGGTGCTATCTTTGAGCATGAGTTCGTAGTTGGCGATCTTAACAGGTGCTTGAGGGTTGGACCACACCCAAGCTCGTTTGTTGGAATCACCTTGGATCACAGCGACGGGGATTTCTGGGGCCCATTGACGGAATTCACGGACCCAGTTGGTCACGAGGGGTTTGGGGCAAACCAGGAGGGTGTTGCGGATTTCACCGGAGAGCAGCAGCATGCGAATCGCGGTGATGGATTGCATTGTTTTCCCGAGGCCCATTTCATCGGCGAGGATAGCTGAGGATCGAGAGTAGAGAAAGGCGATCCCGTCCATTTGGTAGGGGAATGGTTGGAAGGGAAAAGTGAGCTTTGCGTTTTGGACGATGGATTCGAGGGGAGGTTGCAAGACGAAGTAGAGTCGATCTTCCAGGCGGATTAAGTCTTTGGGTGGAGTTAGACGTGTTCGTTTTGGGGGAGAGGGTTGCGCTGCGTCGTCGGCGTCTTGGTGATTTTCCTCTGGTTGGTTTTTTTCGGGTTTGGTGGGTGCATCGAGAGATGGTGGGGAGGGTTTGAGCCAGTGCGGAGATTCGGGGAATGAGAACCCGATCGTTTTTGGAAGGGGGCAATTCAGAGCGATAGGGATTGCTTTGGGTAGGGAGGGATAGAAGGACTCGAATTCGTTTGGAAGGTTCGAGACGAGGTCGTTGAGGGGTGTGGAGGTGAGTGCGGAGTTCCACAGATCGACGAGTTCGTCTGGTTCGCAGGGGATTGGGGCGTTGAAGAACTCGGAGCGAACTTCGATGGGGAAGGGCGTTCGCGGATCCATGATCAACCTGCCTTCGCGCGCGGATGGGCTTCGGAGAGGGCTTCGACGATTCTTTCGAAGGGTTCGTCGAATTCGAATCGGTTTTCAGACAGGGGAGAATCTTTAGCGTTTAGGAGTTGTTCGAGTGCGTCGAGATCGGACTCGTAGGTTTGCAGGGACGCGAAGCGGAAACCGGCTAGATTTCGCGAGGTGATTTCAGATTCTTGTCGGTGGAGTTCTGGGAGCAGGAAGTCGTGTTCGCAGGAGGTGTTTGATTTGGATTTGGGAAGAGGGGAGGAGTCGAGCCAGAGGATTGGCAGGTCGAACCAGTGTCTAGCGCAAAGTGCGGCGGGAGTATCGACGAGAACGGCTTGTGGGCGTAGTTTGGCTTTTGCGAGGAGAGCGCGTGTGATTTGTTCACCGCAGAGGAATTCCTCGAGGGTGGCTCCGAATAGGATGGATTGGGCGCGGGTGGGTTGGACGGGAACGGTGCAGTGAAATTCCAGGGGTCTGGCTGTTGGGTTAACGATCAGATAGCCCCCGAAATAGCCTTGCTCGGTTCGTTTGCGAACGGAGACGAAGCCGAGGGATTTCTGTTGGGAACCTGCAATTGCATCCATGCGTATATTCTGCTTGCGTGCGAAGAGCCGAGGCGACTTCGGAGGCTAATCAAGGCCCTGAGTGCTCGGGGCAATGGGTAGCTTCGACGGTAAGGGCGTGAGGAATCCACCTGAGGGGGTTTCGGCTGAAATGTCGCCGTAAATTATGCAATTTAACGTGGAACGGATGGCAAAATTCGACTTTTCCGCGCGGTGGGGGATATATTGGATAGCGAGGGCAATTCCGGGCGATTGGAGAGGCGGCGCAATTATCGAACGCTAGGGTTTTTGAGCGAATAGTCCAACCATTCAAGGCGATCCATCCAGCATGTCGAATGATCCAGGTCCATTTTCACCGATCTTTTCCATTAATGTCTCAGCGGACACGGTTTCTTCTGAAACGGGTAGCGGTGCTGCGAGCGGCGGAGCGTCGGCTGGGGCGAATGTCCCTGCGGGGCGGACGCTGGATGTTGGCACGGCGCTGATTGCGTTGACACGTCAGTTGGTCGATGCCCAGAATCGGCAGAATCAGACGTTAGAGCAGTTGTTGCAGATCAATCGGCAGGTCTTGCAGATGACACAGCAGGCCAATGCGCAGCGGCAGACGGAGTTGAATCAGTGGCGAAACGCGCACCCGGAATTGGTGCAATCTTGTCGTAGTGCTTTAGAAACCTTGTCTTCGGTGCAAACGGATTTTTTGCAGAAGATGGCGGACGAGATTGAGTCGGGACGTGAGGATTTGATGGAAAGTGAGTACATGTTCGCCGACTTTTTGGATCGTTTTGGTCCGAGGATGGCGCATCTGAATGGCATGTTGCAGCTTTTGAATCACTTGGTTGGATAGGAATTGGTTCATGGCTGGTCGTGGTTCTGTACGATAGAGGAGGAGAGTAGGGAAGGAATCGGTTGTAACGCTTGTAGCATTGGATGCTGGGATGAGACGCAGGAAGACGGGTCGCGCGTTCATTTGTTCGCTCCTTGCTAGTTTTTCCGGGGTGATGGGATGCCAGACGCCTTCGTGGTGGGCTTATCGATCCTTGGGTTGTGTTCCTGGGGGAGCGGATAGGGTCGCGGCTCAGTACATGGAGGTATGCGGATCAGAGGAGGGTGGCGAGGTCGAGGGCGTCCAGGGTGAGAGTCCGTTGGGCCTTGGCGGTGGCAAGGAGGGCTTGAGGTTACCCAAAGAGTTACCTGGTGCTCAGACGCCGGAGTTAGCGGCACCGTTGCGAGAGAAGATGAGTGCCGAGGGCTATCGAGAGGCATTGGAAAAGCTCTATCCTACATTGGAAAAGTCTGCGGCGCCGCAGGATGCGATGCCGAGTTTGGCAGGTGGGGCGACTTCGTTGGATGTTTTGCATCAGATGGCTAGGGAGAATCATCCTGGTTTGCGTGGTGCTGCGGCGAAGGTGGAAACAGCGCGGGGGTTGATGGTTCAAGCGGGGTTGCCGCCGAATCCAAGTGTTGGCTATCAGGCGGACACGGTTCGGACGATGAATACGAATGGTTATCATGGGGCTTATTTGCAGCAGACGATCATCACAGCGAGGAAGCTCGGGTTAGCGGCGGAAGCTGCAGCGATCGACTATGCGAACGCGATGGTTGAGCAGCGAAAGGCTTGGATAACGATTACCAGCGGGATACGACGCGCGTACTTTGATGTTTTAGCATCGCGTCAGCGCATGGTGCTAGCGAATGCATTTTTTGAATTGACGCAGAGGGCTTATGAAGCGCAGGTTCAGTTGGTGAAAGCTGGGGAGGCGGCACCGTATGAGCCATTGCAATTGCGTGTGATATTAGCACAAGCGAGGGCAGCGTTGATCAAGGCAGAGCAGGAGTCGGTAGCGAACTGGCGTCGGCTTGCCGCATCGGTGGGGTGCCCTGACTTACCTGCAAGTGCTTTAACGGGCAAGATTGATTGCTCGGTGCCGGTAGTTTCCTATGAGGAGGCATTAGCGCGAATGACTGCTGCGCATACGGATTTGGAGATTGCCCAAAATTCGATGCGTAAGCAGCAGACTTTGGTAACTTTGGCGGATCGCGTGGTGGTTCCCGATTTGAATGTTGGTTTGGTGTTGCAGAGGGACTATACCTTTGAGCCAGGTACAACGACGTACAATCTCACGTTGGGTGGAGATTTACCAGTACTGAATCGCAATCAGGGGAATCGTGTTGCAACGCGAGCGCAGGTGGTGCAGGCGAGTCAGCAGATTCAAGTTACTCGCAATGAGTTGATTGCAAGTTTAGCGGAGGTTTACGGTCGGTATGAGTCGAATCGATTGTTAGCCGAGTCTTTCCAGAGCGATGCGTTGCGGGATCAAGTTCGGGCGTATCGCGGTGTATATCAGCGGTATTTAGCTGATCCGTCGAGTGTTAGTTTCAACGATGTGATCGTTGCGCAGCAGACGGTAGCGACGGTGCTTGGGCAGTACTTGGATATTTTGCAAGCGCAATGGCAGAGTTTGGTAGATCTCGGTGAGTTGTTGCAAGTCGACGACTTGCTCGAGTTAGGGCCATTGAGGACCGTAGTGCCCCTTTCGGAGGTGGCAAGTGAGTTGCCAGGAGAGATACCGGGAGAGGCGTCAGGGGAGATGGCAGAGTAGATTGCTGTTGAGCTCAAGAAGGGGTGAGTGAGATTGCTTGGTAGATCTCGATGCGTGCATTACGTGGTTTGGTAGTAATCACGATACCATTTCACGAAATGCGCGATTCCTTCTTCGATCTTTGTTTTTGGTCGGAACCCGACGGCTTGTGCTAGGGAGTCGACATCTGCGTAGGTGGCGATGACATCACCGGGTTGCATGGGCAGGTAGTTGATGAGAGCTTTTTTACCGATGGTCTGTTCTAGGACGTGGATGAAGTGGGAGAGTTCCGTGGGTTGGTTATTCCCGATGTTATAGATTCGGAATGGAGCGGAGCTAGTTGCGGGGTTTGGGGATTGGTTATCCCAGTTGGGGTTAGGTGTGGGGATTTGGTCCATCAGTGGGATCATTGCGTCGACGATATCGTCGACGTAGGTGAAGTCCCTTTTCATTTTACCTTCGTTGAAGACATCGATTGGTTTACCTTCGAAGATGGCTTTGGTGAATTTGAACAGTGCCATATCGGGTCGTCCCCAGGGACCGTAAACGGTGAAGAAGCGTAGACCGGTGGTGGGGATGTGGTAGAGGTGTGAATAGCAGTGAGCAAACATCTCGTTCGCTTTTTTCGTTGCGGCGTAAAGGCTGACAGGGTGGTCGGTGTGGTGATGGGTAGCGAAAGGTTGTTGGGTGTTTAAGCCATAGACGCTGGAGCTACTGGCGTAGATTAAGTGTTCGACTTGTTGATGTCGGCATCCTTCGAGGATGGTGAGAGTTCCTTCGATATTTGCTTGGGTGTATGCGAAGGGGTTTTGAAGTGAGTATCTAACCCCTGCTTGAGCGGCAAGGTGTACAACGCGATCGAAGCGGTGGTTTTGGAAAAGCCGTTCGATTGCTTGTCGGTCTTCGAGATTGAGTTGGAATAGGGAGAAGTTGGTGAACTGCTCGAGGACTTTGATACGATTCTTTTTGAGTTCGACATCGTAATAGTCGTTGAGGTTATCGACACTAAGGACTCGGTGTCCGAGTTCGAGGCACTTCTTTGCGAAGTGGAAGCCGACGAAGCCAGCGGAGCCCGTAACAAGAATAGTTTTCATTGGGATTGAGCGGGCGTTCAGACGGAGAACCGGGGATGGAGGAGGTCTGTAGTGGATCGGCTAGGCGGAGTGAAGCGGGAGGGAGTATGCGTCCAATTTCCGAGTCGCAGCGCGCGGTCGATCCAGGCTTGCAGGGTGGCCAAATTGTAAACTACCCCGGTGGGTATCCAAGATGTTTGTAAATGAAAATCGCGGTAAATTTCAGGAGGCCAGCACCAAAGAAGTCGCATTTCGGCTGGGGCGAGGGGTGCAGAGGTGGGGGTTGTCCAGAGAACGTCGAAGCGTGGCGTAGTTTGGATTGCGGGTTCAGAGCTGTTTTGAAGGTTCCAGGAGATGTTTCGATTGGAATCCTTGGAGAGTTCGAGGAGTTTATGAGAAGCGAGGCGACGGATCAGAGCCCGGTGCATAGGGGGGATGTCTTGAAGGAACCAGTGTTGCACAAGGAGTGGCTTGGTCATGTCATTGGATTGCAAGAGGCGAGTAGGGCGAAGGAATTTGGGGCGAGGGTAAGTGTTGGGTTGGGGCAAGCGTAGGGTATTAAGGCGGACTGACCGGTAGCGAGGTGGAGGGAGCCGGCGGTGGAGTCGACATGTCCGGAGCCTTTTGGGACGGTTAGGATGTGAAAGGTATTTGTAGGGAGTTGGATAGTTTTCGCAGATGAATAGCGTTGTAGAGTGAATTTTTCGCAACGCACTAGGGTTTCGAGTGCAGAGTTTGCTGGGTCTTGGTTTTTGGGTGTTACGGGAGTGATGGGGCCGCGATTGAAATCGATCACATCGAGGGCTTGATCGACGTGCAGTGGTCGAGGATTACCTTCTTGATCGACTCTGTTCCAGTCGTAGAGGCGGAATGTGCAATCGCTGGCTTGTTGAATTTCAGCGACGAGGAGTCCTGCACCGAGAGCGTGTACAGTCCCGGCGGGGATAAAGATACAATCGCCGGGTTGAGGCTCGATAACGTGCAGGCAGGATTCGGTGGTGCCATTCGCGATGGCATCGCGGAGAGAGGACTTGGTGACGCCTGGTTTTAAGCCCGCATAAAGTTTCGCACCTGGGTTTGCAGCGAGGATGACCCAAGCTTCTGTCTTACCGAGGTCAGGGGATGGGAGGGTTGCACCGTAAGCATCATCTGGGTGGACTTGAACGCTTAAAACGTTTTGGCAGTCAAGATATTTCAGGAGGAGAGGGAACCGCGACGGGTGATTTGCAGATGGGCCGAGAATAGAGTAGCGATGTTGGTTGACAAGTTCACCGAGAGACCATTGGGTCCAGGGGCCATCGACAACGATGCTTTGGGCTTGAGGATGATCAACGATTTCCCAGCTTTCGGCCCAGATTCCTTCTTGGGGTAGTTGTTTCTTTAATTCGGATTCCAGGTTGCGTCCACCCCATAAGTAGGACCGGAAGATTGGATGGAATCGAAGAGGGGGGAATGGATGGGAGGCTTGGGACATGGGCTGTCAAATTTCGGTGTAGTAGCAAGTTTGGGTAGTATTTTCGGGGGCTGGGGCTACATTGTAGTGACTTTAGCGCGAAGGTGTTTTGTGCAACGTTGGTCCCTTCCGAGTACCTGGAACGAGAGGAATCGCACCCGATGAAAGGTGACGATCTTTTTGAGAAGAGTTCGATGACTTTTGGCGAGCATCTCGAGGAGTTGCGGATCGCTTTGGTCAAGTCATCGTTATGGTTGGCTGGGGGGATGATTATTGGTCTGTTGTTGGCCACGAAGGTGGTTACTTATATGCAGGGGCCGTTAGAGGCTTCGTTGGAGAATTTTTACAAGAAGCAATCGGTTCGGGAGATGAGTGCGGCGGCGGGTAGTGAGGTCTCTCCCGACTTAGAGACCTGGATGAAGGAGAACAAGGTCGTCAGTCAGACGGTTTGGGTAGATCCGAGGCGATTGGAGTTGATGGGTTCAGGGTCGGAGAAGAGTGCGGACAGTAGTTTTTTGAAAGATCCAGATTCGGAGGGATTGCCGGATCCCACTCGGATGATGAAGTTGCGGATGTTTGTCGGGGTGAATGCCAGCACGGAGGCATTGGGATTGCAAGAGCCATTCATGATTTGGCTCAAGGCGGCATTTGTGGTGGCTTTTGTTGTAGCGAGTCCTGGGATTTTTTATCACCTATGGGAGTTTGTTTCGGCGGGACTATATCCGCATGAAAGGCGGTATGTGTATTTCTTTCTGCCGACGAGTCTGATTTTATTTTGGGCGGGTGCTTGTTTGGCGTTTTTTGTGATCTTTCAAATGGTGATTGACTTCTTGCTCGACTTCAATGCGAGCATGGGGATTGGAGCATCGCCGAGGCTCACAGATTACATGTCGTTTGCGTTGTTTTTGCCTTTGGGATTTGGCATTGCGTTTCAATTACCGTTGGCGATGTTGATTATCGAGCGATTAGGAATTTTGTCTGTAGAGACCTACATTAGTCAGTGGAGGATTGCCATATTAGCGATTGCGTTTATCTCGATGGTGCTGACCCCTGCGGAGATCAGCAGCATGATAGGGATGGCAGTCCCATTGGTCGGACTTTATTTCTTGGGAATTGCGATGTGCAAGTATTTACCTCGTTCAGCGATGCAGACTCCTGCGTCGGGTGAGGCGCGATAGCAATCGCTTTTTCTCAGTGAGTGAGTTACCAATTGAAATCGAATCGCGTGGCGAGAATATCTGAAGAGGTTTCGCCGTAGATTGTGGAGCTACTGGTTAGGGGGTGGATCCAATCGAACATCCAGCGAGTTCTGTCGCTCCAGTACCAATTACATCCGACCGTCAAGTCGTTGTACTGTCCTGCGTTGAGTTGGTTCATGTCCAGGTGTGACCAGCGTGCTTTGAGTTCGATAGCACCGGGTTGGAATTCGGTGGAGGTGAAGCGAAAGTTACGGTTTGGAACATTGCGGCTGAATTGAGCGCCGTGTTGACCAAACTTATCAAAAATGCGGTTCTCTCCCGTGAGAAACCAGCTTCCGTGGACATAGGTTCCGCTGATGCTTGGTGTATTTCCGTTGAGCATATCGATGGAGCCGAGGAAGGCTTCGGATTGCAAGGCAAAATTTTCGTAGACGATGGCACTTTCGAGGCTACCGGTGGTGTAGCGGTTGGCGAGGAGTAGACCGGAGTCGATCAGTCGTGGGCCTTCCGAGATTTGGGGGCGAGTTCGGATTCGGACTCGGTTGTCATAATCATCGGTATGCAGGATTCCGATACCGGTATGGATGAGTTTTCGACCTTTGGCTTGGTTGTCGTAGTAGGGGAGCCAGGTCAAGCGTCCGCTGAGTCGCAGGCCTTGGTTATCATCGATACGTTTTTTGACACCTTCGCTGATTGAGTCGAAGAAGATCCCGGTGGTCCAGGTAAGGTTTTCATCTTCGGAGGCGTTATAAAACGCAGCACCGACTTCACGATCGACGGCGAAAATATTTTGCGTCGGCACGGAGCGTTCGAGGAAGATGTTGTTGGTGTCGTTGGTGACTTGTTCCAGGCTGAAGGGTACAAAGAAATTTCCGATGCGGAAGCGACCAAGATAGGGAATATCTTTCATGGTCAAGTAGGCGTCTTTGACTTGGGGAGTGATATTGGTATTGGCGGGGTTATCGCCGAAGGGTTCGGGTTCGAGGGTCATCTGCAGGCGGAAGTCGAAGACATCGTAGCCAGTACCATCCGCGACGAGTCGAAGACGTCGGAAGTTGAAATAGTTGTTGGTATCGGGAATTGATTCAGAAGCGTTAGCCCAGAGGACGTAGTCCATTTGGACGTGACCGCCTAGTTTTACGGTCCACTTTTCGGTTTCTTTTTTGTCGGCGTCGGTTTTGTTCGTGTTATTTTTCGAGGCTGATTCTTTGAGGGACTTTTCGAGAGCTACGATCCGTTCTTGGAGTTGTTCGAGGGACGTGTTGTTGGAGGGAGTGTTGTCGTTGCTGGGGAGTTTCAGTGTGGTCGGTGTAGCACTTGGGTTTGTTGGTGATTGTGCGGCGAGTGGGTTGGTTTGCGCAGTCAGGGCGATGGCAGCGAAGAAGAGTGCGAGAGCAGAGGATAGGCGCAGGCTAAGAAACGGCATTTTGGTTACTTTGCGACGGTTTCGGGAATCCCAAGGATGGGTCTAACCGAGTGGCAAATATGGGATTAGTTCAAGCTCATGGGCTTTGGTTGGCAGTCCTGGAGGGGGTGCGCCTGGCGTGTTGAGGATGGATTCCTATGCGTACGGCAGGAACCTCTGGGTTGTTGCATCGGTTGGTTGCCCTTGCTTTCCTGAGCGGCAAAGTCGACAAAATCGGAAAAATTGGAAGTTCCTTGCGTGCGGATCGATGGCGGAGTGTCAACTTGCGTAGACACTTGAAGGCTTCGTACAAAGTAATGGGGATTCGCGTGCGAATGCGTCCTTGGAGCGGGCTGGGGAATGCTGGGTGTGGTTTAGAATTCTATGGAGAAAAAATTTCCCGGATTGAAAGTTGCGGAGCGTGAAAACCTGTTTAGCTTGCTAGCGTTTTCACGCTCATGAATTGATAGCGAAAATTCCTCGTACTGATGATTGTGCCTCGATTCGATGACGCTCACGCCATTGCCACCGAATTTGCTGGTTGGGGGACGCTCTTCCTTCGCTTGGGTCACTGCGCGTTGGTCGGACTATACGATCATTGGGTGCAACACGGAGGCGGAGGAGTTGTATGGGTATAGTTCTGCGGACTTGATAGGTCGTTCGATCTTGGATTTGAGTGTGGATACGGAGAGTTCCCGTCGGATGATTGATAGGGCGGTAACGGATCCTAATTTAGCTTCATGGCGTCGAGTGCATCGCAGGTCGGATGGGACCCCATTTTTAGCGCATGTGGGGTTTTCGATCTGTGAGTACATGGGTGAGGTGTATGTCACGAAGTGCGTGCAGGATGCGAGTGAGATTACGGCGGCGGAGCGATTGCTCGATGAGAGTTACGAGAGATTTCGCGCGGTAGCGGATTACACGTATGACTGGGAGGCTTGGCTGGATCAATCGGGTGGATTGGTGTGGGTGAATCCGGCGGTAGAGCGGTTGACGGGATATACGGTAGCGGAGTGTATGGAGATGGAGGAGTATCCGCTTCCGTTTATTTATTCGTCGGATCGATCGGGGATATGGGAGTTGATCCAGGGGGCGAGGAATGGGTCATCGGGGAACGATTATGAGTTTCGAGTGGTGACAAAAGCGGGAAAGGTTTGTTGGTGTTCTGTATCTTGGCAAGCGTTGTTGGATCCTGGTGGTGGTCAGGTTGGGATACGGATGAGTCATCGGGATATTGGGGATCGCAAGCGGATTGAGGAGCAATTGCGATTGCAGTCAACGCAGTTGGAGGAGTTAGCGAGGGCGAGAGCGGAGAAGATCGTTGAGTTGGAGCAGCGGAAGTTACGAATGGAGAAGCTAGCTGCTTTGGGTACGATGGCTGCGAGTGTAGCGCATGAGATCAACAATCCGATTGCGGGGGTGAAGAATGCGATTCGGTTGGTTTCTGATGAATCGACTACATCTGAGCGTTCGTTGAAATTATTGCGGATGGTGGATCAGGAGATTGATCGTATCTCTAGGATTCTGCAGCAGATGAGTCAGTTGTATCGACCTACGGTCGCGGTACCGCAGCATTTGGATTTGGTTGCATTGGTGCAGGAGATTGTGCAGAGTGTCACTGCGCAGTGCAGTCCGAAGCGGATCCGCGTGGAGTATCGGTTTGGTGCGAGTATAGGAAGGCTTTCCTTGTGCGAATTGGAATTGAGGCAGATTCTGCATAACCTGATGTTGAATGCGTTTGAAGCATCCATGGATGGTGGGTTGGTGGAGGTTGTTTGTGATCGCACGGGGGAAGACTGTATTTCGATAGGGATTCGCGATGAGGGGGAAGGGATTCCCATCGATCAGGTACCGCATATTTTTGAGCCATTCTTCACCACGAAGAGAGACATGCGGCGCGCTGGCTCTGGGCTCGGTTTGGCCATTTCTCGTTCTCTTGCGCAGGCTCTTGGAGGGGGCATTGAGGTGCAGACCGAGAGTGGCAAGGGATCATGTTTTTCGTTGACACTGCCGTTGGATTCGGCGCGAGATATTGAAAAATGAGTCCGTTTCTCTCACCACACTTTTGCATTACATGAACAGGCCAGCACGCATATTGATCGTTGACGATGAGCCATTGTTTGGGACTACAACGCAGCAGTTTCTTCAGGGGCGTGGGTACGATGTACAGTACGTCGGTAGTGGCCAGGAAGGGGAGAGTGTCCTACGTTCTGGCGGAATAGATTTAGTCATCGCTGACTTGGACATGCCGGGGAACAGAAAGTTAGAGTTTTTAAAAACGTGCAGAACGGAGTATCAGGACATTCCGTTTTTGGTAGTAACAGGTCGTCCTTCGTTGCCGAGTGCGATCGAGGGGATTCGATTGGGGATTCATGATTACTTTTTGAAGCCGATAGATCTTGATGATTTGTTGCACAGTATTCAACGGGCTAAACCTGGCGAGATACAGTCGCAGCGGACTGATATTTCGCCTAGCTCGGAGGTGTTAGGTAGTGATTCGTTTTCGGAGATCATTGGAACGAGTCTTGCGGTTTTGACGCTCAAGCATCTTGCGGGACGAGTGTCGAAATCGAATGCAACGGTGTTGATACGTGGTGAGAGTGGCACGGGCAAAGAGTTATTAGCCAGGGGGATTCATGCAAATAGTATGCGAAGGAATGGTCCTTTTGTTACGGTGGATTGCGCATCGATCCCCGAGAGTTTGATCGAGTCGACGTTATTTGGACATGTTCGTGGGGCTTTTACTGGTGCTGTGGAGAGTCGGGTTGGATTGGTTGGATCTGCGGATGGTGGTTCGTTATTTCTTGACGAGATTGGCGAGTTACCGTTACCGATGCAAGCGAAGTTATTGCGGACGTTGCAGTTTGGGACGTTTACACCCGTTGGTTCGACGCAGGAGCAAAAAGTGGATGTTCGAATCTTGGCTGCCACACATCGCGACTTGGCGAGGGAAGCACAGGAAGGAGGATTTCGCACGGATCTGTATTATCGCTTGTCGGTATTGGAGTTAGTTTCTCCACCGTTGAGGGACCGTCACGGGGATATAACGCATTTAGCGAAAATCTTTGTAGAGAGAATCGCAGCGCGGGATCAGATACCAGCACCTACGTTAACGGAGGAAGCATTGGAAGTATTGAACGCTTACCGTTGGCCTGGGAATCTCAGAGAGTTACAGAATGTGATGGAGCGAGTCGTCTGTTTGACGACGAGTTCAGAGATTGGGGTGGAGGTAGTTGGCCAAGCGATTGAACAGCGGGTTGTTTTGCCATCGGCAGGGAGTGCGGTTTCGGTGGAGGGTGTGGGAAGCGTTGCACCGGCTGGAGCCTCCGTTGCGGGTGCTTACACGCATCAGGATTTCTTGTCGAACAATGAGCGGCTATACATTGAGGAGTTGTTGCGTCGTCATCGCGGGAATGTATCCCGCGCTGCGAAAGAGGCGAAGATGAGCCGACAGGGGTTGCATAAGGCGTTGCTGCGCTTGGGTATCAACGCGTCGAATTACAGGGCTAACTGATGGTTTTATTGGGTATAGGTTACCAGCATTCATCATCGATCATGGTATCGACGATCCAAGAGTCTCCCCAGCGATGGAATTTGCGATCGATCCCGCTTCGTTGTAGAGACTTTGATCGTTGAGCCATAGGTCGACGGCGTAGGTATCCGACGTGTCCTCCGCGATTGGTTACGATCACTTCGGTGCTTGGGGAGAATTCCGCATCTCGGAAGATAAAGTAGGGGACAATTGGATCGTGGCGATCGATTAGTATTTTGGTACGAGTGGTTAGGTTTTTCAGAAATGGTTTTGAGGAGCCAGAGGTATAGTAGTCGAAGGCGTCTTGGAAACCGGCGAGTGGAGCGGTAACTGTATCGTCGAGTCTGCGGAGTGAGCTGAAATCGGCGACATCTAGTCGTTCTTTCCATTGTGGCCAATGTTTTGCTCGTTCGCGGATTTGTTTGCGGATTGCGCGCAAGAAGTAGTTGGCATAGAGTCGATGGATACCGCGTTCGATGTTACGGCAGGAGGAGTCGAGGTCGATCGGTGGTGCGAGGGCAATTGCGCGAAGGACTTCGAATGAGCAAGTGTTTTGATGGTTTGGATCGGAGAGCATGCGAAGGAGGATGTTTCCGCCGAGGGAAACTCCGGCCATGTACCATTGTTTGATCCCGTACAGATCACTGACGTGCTGCATGGCATTACGGATAATCGACGAGCAAGCGCCGTGGGGGGGTAAAGGGGTTTCGAGGTAGGAATCGCCCGCGCCGGGGAGATCGACGCGAAAGACTCGGAATCCGCGACGCACGAACCCGAGGGCCATGTTGGTCATGTAGGTACCGGCGTGTGAAGAGCCTAGTCCGTGCAGCAATAGAACGCTTGGTTTCGAATGGTAATCATCGCTACCTTCGGGTAAGTTTTCGTGCATGAGCATGTTGCCTTGGTTTTCGGGCAACGGGCAGCGCAGAGTGGTCCTCGGTGGCAGATTGGCGATCGGACGATAAAATCCGGTGATGAGTGTCTGGAGGTGGCCACTTCTCAAGTACCAGGGTGGTCGAAATTGAGGTTCGAATTGAAAACGTCCGTGCGGATCCGACATTGATGAATATTCTCTGCGTAGGAACTTTGGCGATCGACTCGGTCGAGACCCCCGTCGGGAAGAGGGAGCGGGTCCTCGGTGGCAGTGCGAGTTACTTCTCGTATGCTGCGAGTCTATTTGCACCGGTGCGACTGGTGGGTCGAGTCGGTTCAGATTGGCCGCAAGAGTATACTCGAATCCTCCAGGAACACGGAGTCGATTGGCGTGGGGTGACGCATGATTCACTGGCCAAATCGTATTTCTGGCGTGGGAGATACCATGCGGACTATCAAGACCGGGACACGTTGGAGATCGAAATGCATGGATTTGATCGCTACGAGGCGATCGTTCCTGAGGTTTTTCGTGGATCGGAGCTAGTGTTTCTTGCGGCAGCCATACCAGCGGTACAGCTAAAAGTGCTTGAACAGTGTGTCGACTCAAAATTCATTTTTGCGGATACGGTGGACATGTGGATTGAAAGGACGCGGAGTGATTTGCTTGAAGTCATTGCGCGTGTCGATGGACTGTTTCTCAATGATGCGGAGGCTCGGCAACTGACGGGTTTGTCGAGTGGTTACCAAGCAGCCCAAGCGATTCGTGAATTGGGGCCGAAGTGGGTGATCTTGAAGAAGGGGGAGCATGGATGCTTGATCGTCGGTCCGGGGACAACGTTAGCATTTCCCGCCTTCCCTACCGCTTCGTTGGTTGATCCAACGGGGGCTGGGGATAGTTTTGCCGGTGGGTTGCTTGGGACAATCGCTGCAAGTTATGCGGAGTCCTCGGTCGATATTCCTAGGGATGCGAAGGGGAGGTTGGAGGTAGGATCGGGGGTGATGGCGAAGGCGATGAGGATGGGGACGGCGGTAGCAAGTTTTACGATCGAAAGTTTTTCTTTGGATGCCTTGCGTACGGTATCTCGAAACGACTTGGATCAGCGAGTTAAGGCCTTGGACTCACTGGTAGGTTGTTGCGAGTGAAGGCACGGGGTTTCATTACTTATTGCCCTTGGTCGATGTGGTGGGTGGATCGATGACAAAAGTCACTGGACCGTCGTTGACGAGTGAGACTTGCATATCGGCTTGAAAGATCCCTTTCTGCACCGGCACACCCCTTTGTGCGACGTGTTCGCAAAACATTTCGTAGTATTGCTTGGCGATTGAGGGTTCGGCGGCATTGTCGAAGCTTGGTCGGCGACCTTTTCGGCAATCTCCGGCGAGAGTGAATTGGGATACGATGAGCATTTCGCCACCGATATCGATTACGGACCGGTTCATTTTGCCTTGTTCGTCGGAAAAAGCTCTCAAGTCGACACATTTGTCTGCAAGCCAGCGTAGATCTTCGATTGTGTCATCGCGGTGAACAGCGAAGAGAATTAACCAGCCTTGATCGATGCGACCGACGCAGTTTCCATCGACATGTACTGCAGCTTGCTTGACGCGTTGCATAACCACTCGCATCCTTATTTCTTTCGTTTATGAGTTGTTTTGGAATTTGTTTCACGAACACGCACCGCTTCGAGAAATGAGGTAAGCAGTTTGCTTTGGTAGCGATAGGGATTGGTTACAGAAACCACAGTACGCGTGGGTTTGGTCCCGTTGATTGTTCGATACGTTCGTTCTGGATTGGTATCAAGTCTTGCGGCCATGGCGGGGATAAGGCTCACTCCATGTTGCAGCGAGACCAGTTCTTGGAGCATAGCAAGTTGCGAAGTGCGTTCGATTGAAAGTGGAAATATATTTTTTTGATGGCAAAACGAAACGACATTCGTGGTTAAGCAATGTGCTTCACCCATCAGGATAAAGGGGCGTTGTTCGAGATCGCTCCATCGTATAGTTTCTTTTTTGGAAAGCGGGTCGTGGCTGCTGACGACGAGTTGAAGTTCTTCTTCGAATAGTTCTTCAATTTGTAGATACTTGCTATCGATTGGCAAGGCTGCGATAGCTACATCGACTTCGCCATCATGGACTTTACGAATAAGTTGCGATGTCGTCTCTTCTTGGACAATCACCTTGGCTTCTGGAAATTCCGTTTGAAAAGTCCTCAGGTATGCGGGAAGAAAGTAAGGTGCGATGGTTGGGATTGCGCCGATGCGAATGGTTCCGTGTTGACCGTCATCGCTCAGTTCCGCTTGGACATCTTCGATGCGACCGATCAGTTCCCTAGCACGGGTTTCGAGGATACGGCCAGCATCGGTGGGAACGACTTTTCTTGATTGTCGATCGAGGAGTTGGCGACCGATTTGTTCTTCGAGTCGCAGGATGGAGCGACTGAGGGCGGATTGCGAAAGCCCGATTTCTTCTGCTGCTTTTGAAAAGCTCTCCCATTGCACGACGGCGAGGAAGTGACGGAGTTGGTCCAATTCCATGAAGAAACTTTCGTAAGCGGAGGTTGGGAAATTTTTTGTATGCGTCTAAGGCATAGATGGTATCTGGATAATGCATTGGACGCAAACGATGGATTAGGCGATAGTAAATCGAGAGTTTGCAGTGAATTCTATGGATTTGATCAATAACAAGGGGAGATTACAGTCTATGAGACGAAGATCAATGAACTTTACGCGGGTATCTCGCGGGTGGATTGTAGCGTTGCTTTGGAGTGGAACTTTGGCGGCGGGTGGGAACGGATGGGGGCAAGCCCCAACGTCGCCCGATGGGGTACCTGGAGTTACGCATCCAGTGGTCGGTGGGCAGACGAAGTGTCCGGTTACGGGGGCGATGCAGTATTTGACTGGAATGCGTGGAGTGTCAGGGAATGGAAGTGATTCTTCGTCGGATGGAGCGAATACGTCGGCGGGCGATTATGGGAATGCGCAGTGGTGGCCTAATCAGTTGAACTTGCGCATTTTGCATCAGAATTCTCCTCAGTCGAATCCAATGGGAGTCAGCTTTGATTACGCCAAGGAGTTCGCTTCGTTAGATCTCGCAGCGGTCAAGAAAGACATTGTTGAGTTAATGACACAGTCGCAGGATTGGTGGCCTGCGGATTATGGTCATTACGGACCGTTGTTTATTCGGATGGCGTGGCATAGTGCAGGAACTTATCGGATCAGTGATGGTCGTGGGGGCGCGCGGTATGGAACACAGCGTTTCGCGCCGTTGAACAGTTGGCCAGACAATGCGAATCTGGACAAGGCTCGGCGGTTGCTCTGGCCGATCAAGCAGAAATATGGAAAGAAAATTTCATGGGCCGACTTGATGGTCTTGGCGGGGAATTGCGCATTGGAATCGATGGGTTTTGAGACCTTTGGATTTGCGGGTGGTCGTGAAGATGTGTGGGAACCGCAGGAAGATATTTACTGGGGGCCGGAGAGTGAGTGGTTAGGAGACAAACGGTACCAAGGTGATCGAGAGTTAGAGCAGCCCTTAGCAGCGGTGCAAATGGGTTTGATTTATGTCAATCCGGAGGGGCCGAATGGCAAGCCTGATCCGATTGCTGCAGCGCGTGACATTCGGGAGACATTTCGCCGGATGGCGATGAATGACGAAGAGACAGTGGCGTTGATTGCTGGTGGACATACGTTTGGCAAAGCGCACGGTGCATCGAGTGCAAAGAACGTTGGCCCGGAGCCGGAAGGGGCTTCCATCCAAGAACAGGGACTTGGTTGGAAGAATCGGTACGGCAAGGGTAATGCAGAAGACACCATTACGAGTGGCCTCGAAGGAGCTTGGACATCGACACCAACCGCTTGGTCGAACGGCTACTTCGAGAATCTCTTTGGTTTTGAGTGGAAATTGGTTAAGAGTCCTGCAGGGGCGTGGCAGTGGACGCCAACCGATCCGAGTGCGGCTGGGACTGTTCCCGACGCGCATCTTTCGGGCAAATCGCATGCACCGATGATGTTCACCACGGATCTTGCATTGAAAATGGATCCTGATTATCGCGTAATTTCTAAACGTTTTCATGACGACCCAGAGGCGTTTCGATTGGCCTTTGCAAAAGCTTGGTACAAGCTAACGCATCGGGACATGGGACCTGCCAGCCGGTTGCTTGGGCCTGAGGTTCCAGAACCACAGTTGTGGCAGGATCCGATTCCGGCGGTGAATCACACGCTGATCGACGCGAAGGACATCGAAGGTCTGAAGGAGAAAATTCTCTCTAGCGGCTTGAATGTGTCGGAGCTAGTCGGTGCCGCGTGGGCATCGGCGTCGAGTTATCGTGGGACGGATCACCGTGGAGGCGCGAATGGGGGCCGGATTCGGTTGGCACCTCAGCGGGACTGGCCGGTAAATGATCCAGAGGAGTTGTCCAAGGTTTTAACGAAGTTAGAGGCGATTCAGCAGGAATTCGAGTCGGATCGAACGGATGGCAAGCGGGTGTCGATTGCCGACCTTGTCGTTCTCGGTGGATGTGCGGCGATTGAGGCGGCAGCGAAGCGAGGGGGTGTGGACGTGCAAGTTCCATTCACTCCAGGGCGGATGGATGCGAGTGAAGAAATGACTGACGTGGAATCATTTGCTGTTCTAGAGCCCGTTGCGGACGGTTTTCGAAACTATTTGTCGCCGAAGATTCTTCAGGGTGGCAAGACCCGTTCGGCCGAGGAGTTGTTGGTAGACCGCTCGCATCGCTTACGGTTGTCTGCACCCGAGATGACTGTATTGGTAGGAGGGCTCCGCGTTTTGGGAACCAATACGAATGAAAGCTCCCATGGAGTATGGACGAAGAGTCCCCAAGTTCTGACGAACGACTTCTTTGTTCAGTTGACTGATCCGACAACCGAGTGGCGACCTGTGAATGGAAGCGAAATCGTGTTTGAAGGAGTAGATCGTAAAACAGGTGAGGTCCGATGGACCGGTACTCGTGTTGATTTGGTATTTGGTTCGAATTCTCAGTTGCGAGCGATTGCCGAAGTTTATGCTAGTGAGGACGGCAAGGCAAAGTTCGTCGCGGACTTTGTTGCGGCTTGGGATAAGGTCATGATGCTCGATCGAGTTGGTACTGAACCTGCAGAAAATCGATAAGTCAAGTTTGAGACGAAGAGTGAGCAGCAGAGCGAGTATTGCGCTTTGTTGCTCCCGTCTTCGATGAGGATACGGTAACCGGCCTTTTGATGATTTGTCTGAGTGTGTTTTCGCTGATCTAGCGAACGATTATTTGGGTAGGTCGCTGCAGAGTGATTGAACGACTGAGGCGTACTTGGGCGCGGCGGAGTGAGCAATACGGTTGAGGTTTGTAGGATCGAGCAGGCCTACGTTATTCCATCTTGCGATACTTCTGCGAACCTTTTCACGGAATTGAGTTTTGGAGAACTGTTCGTTCGAGTTTTGCAGTAGCGATTGATAAGCAGCTTCACCGGTCTCTCGAAGTTCGCCGTCGGATGCTTGGAGGAATCCTAGTGGCCAGTGGCTTGGATCTTTAGCGAGTTGCTTTTCGAATTCGATTGCGGCGACGAAGTAGTAGCAAGCGAAGGCGTAGAAGTTATCGAAGGAGGGTTGGGCCGCGTAGCAACCGGCAACGAGAGTATCTAACCAATTCAACTCAGACTCTAGGTCGGCTTGGTAGATCTCCAGTTTTGGGTAGACATCGGATGTGTTGACTTGGAGTAATTCAGCCAAGCGGCAAACACCGCTTAGAGCGTGTGCGATGCCTGTGCTGTGAAGAGGGTCTACAAACCCGTAAGCGACAGGGAGTGCGATCCAGCCGGGACCGAATGCATGAGAGCGGCATCTGCTAATCCGTTGTATGGTACCCATCTTGATTGGTTCGAGAAGGGTCGCGGATTGCATGAGTTTGCTGAGGCTTGGATGTGACTGAATTGTATTCCAGAAGTCTTCTGTGGTTCGTGGGGTGTTTGAGGAGGGGTGGACCCAGCCGACGCTGGTAACGCCGTGATCAAAGCGTAGCATCCAAACCCAGCCTTGATTGAGGAGGTGGTGTTGGGCTGCGTCATCGCAACAGAAGGGATCGCTTGGGTGGTATGCGGCGGCAAAAGGTTCAACACCTGAGAAGTGTCCGAACACTGCACCTGTTTGGGTTCGCATCCAGTGGGAGTTATCGTTGTTTTGAGTCCAGGGCGCGAGGGAGCCGTGTGGGCCGGTCGCATCGATGATCCAAGTTGCCTGGAGGGAATCAAGTGGCGTAGCGTTTGAGCGGTTGGTGCTGGTGCGTTCTTCGATTAAGTCG
The DNA here is from genome assembly GCA_044344575.1 of Pirellula sp. Taxonomy (GTDB): domain Bacteria; phylum Planctomycetota; class Planctomycetia; order Pirellulales; family Pirellulaceae; genus JBKCUI01. The sequence goes on from JBIJCS010000005.1 coordinate 33,930, forward strand.
ATTTTCCAGCGGTGTGATGTGGCATCGAAGTTTGCTGTTGCGATGGATGTTTGTTGCAGTAGTTGGACGCCGGCCTGGGTAGCTTGATCAGCGAGGAATGCGTCGACACTGCTGCGTAGCCAGTGGGTATCGCTCCATTGATCTTGGGAGCTTGCGGCGACGAGGAGTGAGTTTTGGGTAATCTCGTTGGTATTTAGGGGTTGGTACTGTTGATGTGCGTAGTACGAGAACCCTCTTTTTTTCCCGCACACGAGATTTGGGTAGTGTGTTTTCCAGGAGCCCCAGCAGGCGAGAGGTGCGAGGGTGGAGAGGTTCCAGCGTTGAGCGAGGTACGCGAGGAGGAAGTCGGCTGTTGGGGTAGAGGATTCGCCGATTGCAAATCGTGGGTGGGTGGCTTTATCGATCAGAGCGACAGAGCGGCCTTGGGACGCCAAGATCCACGCGAGTAGGCTTCCGGAAAATCCGGAGCCTACGATAGCAAAATCAAATCTCTTGCGATTAACGCTTGGAGAATTGTGTACCACGGCGAGCACCGCGGAGACCGTACTTTTTGCGTTCCTTCATTCGGGAATCGCGAGTGAGGAATCCGTCGTCGCGGAGAGGTTGGAAATTTTCTTCTGCGAGGCTTACGAGAGCACGAGCGAGACCCATGCGAACAGCACCGGCTTGGCTCATTGGGCCGCCACCAGAGACACGTGCGAACACATCGACTTTATCGGAGTGGCCAACGTGGTCGAGGGTTTGGGTGACGAGGCGTCGTTCTCCGTCGCTGGTGAAATATTCTTCGAAGGCTCGATCGTTGATGGTGATCTTTCCGGACCCTGGACGAACGCGAACGCGAGCGACGCTGGTCTTTCGACGACCGGTTCCCAGGCTATCTCCGGAGATCTTGTCTTTCTTGATGAACATGCCTTATTCTCGCTCGGACTTTATCAGGGAATGAAATAATCGGATGTTGTACGTTTGGTTTGTGGGTCACTGTTGCCTGGAGGCCGGAGCCACGCTCACCGGGAGGTGTAGGTGGTTGGGTGGGGCGGAGGCAATTAGTTTGATTTGATTCTTGGTGGGAACGGGATTGGCGATTGAGCTTGGTGTGGGTGTTCGTTGCCTGCGTAGACTTTGAGTTTACCGAGCATGTGGCGAGCGAGATTGTTCTTTTTCGGGAGCATTCGCTTGACTGCTAGGAGAACGAGGTCCGTAGGTTTTCGTTCGAGGCGTTCGCCGTAGGATTCGATTTTTTGGCGATGGTAACCGTTGTACCAGGTGTAGTGGCGGTGTTCGAGTTTGCGCCCGCTCATCTTGACTTTTTCGGCGTTGATGACAACGACGTATTCCCCGGTGTCGACGTGTGGGGTGTACTGAGGGCGGTGTTTGCCCATCAAAACCATTGCAATTTCGCTTGCCAAGCGACCCAGGGTACAGTCGGTGGCGTCGACCACGTACCACTTTTGATCGACTTTACCTGTTTTGGCTACCGTTGTCTTTTGTTGAGCAAGCATAACAATTCTTCGACTTTTCTTGATGTTCTGAGCTTGGACGGTGAAAACCGCCCAGATCGGCTACAAAATGCCAATGCTTTGGAATATCGGCCGCTTTCGGGATATCGGTCGCTGGGGGATCGAACACCCAGTGAGCCTTATCAGAAGGGGGCGAAAGTATAAATCCAGCGTAGAGTTCCAGCAAGTGGAAATTTGGGAGGGAATTTGCGGGGGCGGGGAGAAATTTTTCGGAGTAGGAAGTTCCGAAATGTTCGCCTGTACCGAGTTTGACGAATTGAAGTTATAACCAAAGTCCGATAGAACCCCTATGAGTATGCACCAAAGCCACATGAATGCGAGCAAAATGTCAATTGTTATACCGCCAAACTCTGGCGCCGAACCTCGGGGGAACCTTGGAAGTGGGGTAGAGCCCGTGAAGCGAGCCAGGGAGTTTTGTAAGCTAGATCTTTCGCCGGTCCATGCACCGTATGCTCCTCCGTTGACAACGATGGTGGATTTGGTGCGCTATTGGTCGAATACATTTCCGAATAAGATCGCCTTCTATCTCACGGATGGTGAGAGTGATGACGAGACGAGTTTGACGTATGCGGAGTTGGATCACGCTGCCCGAGCGACGGCGGTGAAGATTTTGGAGACGCATCCGGTTGGATCGCGGGTTTTGATGTTGTACCCGCCTGGGACGTTGGAGTTCATTACGGGCTTTTTTGGATGTTTGTATGCGGGTTGTGTGGCGGTGCCGGCGTATCCACCGAAGCGGAATCGCAAGGGAGCGCGGATACAGGGGATAGCGGAGGACTGTTACGCTTCGGTTGCATTGACGACGCAGGATGTTGCGGATCAGATTGCGCGGGACGAGAGCATGCGTTCCGAGACACAGAATTTGCATTTGATTGGGACGGATCGGATTGATCGTTCGATAGCGATTCAATTTTCGGAGTTACCGGTATTGGATTCCCATTTGGCGGTATTGCAGTACACGTCGGGTTCGACGGGCCAGCCGAAGGGGGTGATGTTGACGCATGGGAATTTGATTCGCAATTGCGAGATCATATCGACGTTGTTTGGAGAGCATCACACATCGATTGGGCTGAGTTGGTTGCCTACGTACCATGACATGGGATTGATCGGTGGGATCCTTT
>JBIJCS010000173.1:0-8825 GCA_044344575.1 Pirellula sp.
GGGCGACGATGGTGATGATGAGTCCGATGACTTTTTTGCAACGGCCGGTTCGTTGGTTGCGTGCGATCAGCAGGTATAAAGCGACGACCAGTGGAGGTCCGAACTTCGCGTTTCAGCTTTGCGTGGACAAGGTCACGGACGAGGAGTTGGAGGGTTTGGATCTGAGTTCATGGCGAGTAGCCTTTAACGGTGCGGAGCCTGTGCGAGCTTCGACGCTCGAGCAGTTCTCGAAGCGTTTTGAGGGAGTTGGTTTCCGGCACACTGCGCATTTGCCTTGTTACGGGATGGCGGAAACGACGTTGATCGTTACGGGGGGGCCGAGTCATGAGAAGCCTGTGATACGCAGTTTCAATGGCAAGCTTTTGGATGCCAGGGCGGTAGAGCCGGTTGCGGACACGCATGAGCATGCGCGGAAGTTGGTAGGTTGTGGTGTGACGACGCCGAACGAAACGGTATTGATTGTGGACCCAGAGTCTCGGCGTGTTTTGCCTGAGAATCAGATTGGTGAGATTTGGGTGGACAGTCCTAGTGTTGGTCTTGGATATTGGGAGAAGCCTGAAATCTCTGCGGAGGTCTTTCATGCGACGACGAAAGAGGGCGAGGGGCCTTATCTGCGGACGGGTGATTTAGGATTTTTGAGTGATGGTCAGTTATACGTTGCTGGTCGTGTGAAAGACTTGATCATTGTGCGGGGGGTGAATCGATATCCTCAGGACATTGAGCAGACGGTTGAGGAGTGTCACGAGTCGATTCAGTCATCGGCGGCTGCGGCATTTGCGGACGATTCAGGTCCTCGTGAGCGGCTGATCATTACCGTGGAGGTGCAGCGTTCGTTGGAGGACGACTGGAATCCTGTGATACAGTCGATTCGTCGTTCGGTGACGGCGAGCCATGAGATTCCGCCTGACGCGGTGGTATTAGTTCGGCACGGATCTTTGCCGAAGACATCTTCGGGGAAGATTCAGCGGCATGCTTGTTTAAAAGGATTCCGCGAGGGGACTTTGCGGGTGGTGCATCAGTGGCTCAGTTGGGAGGAGGGTCTTTTTGATGGTCCTCCGATGATCGCGGCAGCTACGGTGAGTGACATCAAAGATGGATTTACGGCTGGAGGGATTCATCCGAAGAAGACGCGTGATCCGGATCCGGGCGTCGTGGAGTTGGTCAAGCGTGCCGTCAAGAGTGTTGCGCAAGAGCGTGCCAAGTTGTTGGATTTGGATACGAATGTGATTGTGGACTTGGGGCTCGACAGTCTCGAGCGTCTACAGATCGCGCACTTTTTGGAGAACTCGGTCGGTGGTCGCTTCCCTGAGGAAACGCTTCAGGAGATTGAGACGATTCGGGAGATTTCTGAGGCGATTGAGAGTCTCTTTGGCAAGGATCGGATTCGAGAAGGTTTGGCTTCGACTGAGAATGAGGAGCAAGCCGAGCGGGTGATTGCGCCGGAGGATTATCAGTTTGATTTGTTGCCTGAGTATCGTAGGCTCAAGCAAACGATGCAGCAGATGGAGATGACGGGGTTGCCGAATCCTTATTTCTCGGTGCATCAAGGGTTAACTCGGGATACGACGTTGGTGGATGGTCAGCAGCGAATTAGTTTCGCGAGTTACAACTACTTGGGAATGAGTGGGGATCCTTCGGTGACGGAGGCGGTCATTGAGGCGACTCGCAAGTATGGAACGAGTGTCTCTGCTTCTCGGCTGGTCAGTGGCGAGAAAGACATTCACCGGGATTTGGAACGGGAGATTGCCGATTGGGTTGGGGTTGAAGATTCGATTGTGATGGTCGGAGGTCATTCGACGAACGAGTCGGTCATTGGGCACGTTGTAGGTCAGCAGGACTTGATCTTGCACGATTCGTTGTCCCACAACAGTATTGTTCAGGGAGCGATTCTTTCTGGAAGTCGAAGGCGACCTTTCCCGCACAACAATTACGAAGCGTTAGATGCAGCTTTGCAGGAGCAGCGCAAGCGTCATCGCAGGGTGTTGGTCATCGTCGAAGGTGTGTACAGCATGGACGGTGATTACCCAGACTTGCCCAAGTTTGTCGAGGTGTGCAAGAAGCATCAATGTTGGTTGATGGTCGACGAAGCGCATTCGATAGGTACGATGGGGAGAACGGGTAGAGGCATTGCCGAGCACTTTGGAGTCAACCCGAAGGACGTCGACATATGGATGGGAACTTTGAGCAAGTCGTTTGGGTCTTGCGGGGGTTACATCGCAGGGCGTCGAGCGTTGATTGAATATCTCAAGTACACGACTCCTGGCTTTGTGTTCAGCGTCGGGTTGTCTCCTCCGAATACGGCGGCTGCCTTGGCCGCGATTCGTACGTTGAAGACCGATCCGCAGCGTGTGACACGCCTGAAAGAAGCGTCTCGATTGTTCTTGACGGAGGCGAAGAAACGGGGGTTGAATACTGGGAACAGTCATGAGACTCCGGTCGTACCTGTGATTACGGGTAATTCGTTGCATGCGTTGCAGCTTTCTCGACGGATGATCGATGCTGGAGTGAACGTACAACCGATTTTGTATCCGGCGGTGGAGGAGTCAGCGGCACGCTTGCGATTCTTCATCAATTCGACCCACTCGAACCAGCAGATTTTGTACACTGTGGACAAGTGTGCTGAGTTCTTAAAGGGCATCGCACCGGAGTCGTTCCGATCGATTGAACCGTCGTAGAGTTCCAGTGGTTGCTACAATTGAAGCGTGATTATTAACGGTGACTGAGGCCCGGCGGTTGGCTGGGATGGGGATGTCCAAATCGCGCAATGAGATTCCGAGAGCGACCGTAACGAGGCTTGCGTTTTATCTCCGTGAGCTTCAGCAGATGCATCGCTCTGAACTCAGTAACGTACGCAGCCAGAGTCTTGCGGAGCGATTGGGGCTGAAGGATTCTCAGGTGCGACGTGACTTGTCCTGTTTAGGGACTGTCGGTCAGCGTGGGGTTGGTTATCGGATCGACGATTTAATCCGTAGCATTCAGCACGTCTTAGGTACCGATCGAGCTTGGAATGTCGTTCTGGTTGGTGTGGGGAACTTGGGGCGGGCGTTGACGGGTTACAAAGGTTTTGGGGAGCAGGGGTTTCGATTGGTGGGGGTATTCGACTCGGACCCGAAGAAGATTGGGTTGAAGGTTGGTGGCATGGTCATACGCGGCTTGTCGAGTTTAGTCGAGTTTGTTCAGGATCAGCCGGCGGATTTGGCAATCCTGGCTGTTCCAGCATCGGCGGCACAGAGTGTGTTACTACAGATTGAGGAGGCTGGGATACCGGGAGTCTTGAATTTCGCCCCGGTGGCCGTACAACCTTCGGCCGGTAGTCGCACGATCGTTCAAGAAGTAGACTTAGCCATCGAGTTGCAACGCTTGGCGTTTTCTGTGGTACGTTAAGCCACACGCAGTAAGCCTCAAGCAGTAAGCCACACGCAGTAATTCACGCAGTATTTTACGCTGGCGGTTTGCGCTGGGGTTGTTTCACGGCATCAAAAGCCTCCCATGCGGGGGTTTTTCCAAGCGAAACGAGACAAAACGCAACGAAACATTAGGAGCATTGAGTCATGCAAGAATCTAGCGAAGAAGCGATTGTCAACGAATTGCGGCCCAATACGAATATTCTGATGTTCATCCACATCATGATGATGGCCGGGGTGTTAGCCTATTTCCTTTTTGTGTGGTCGAGAGGGCTGAGTGTGGGTGGAGACAAAGCGACTTTACCTGTTGCGTCGTTGTCATTAGCCGTTGTGAGTTTGGTGATGTCGTTTGTCATTCCGGCGTTGATTCGCCGATCGGGGGTTGGGGCTGAGGCAATGACTCCGCAATCGCTGGCTTCGACGTTCACGGTGTCGCATATTGTGGCGATTGCGCTGTTGGAGGGTGCTGCGTTTTTCGCTGTTTTCTCTCTTGCCAATCCGGATAATCCAGCCCCGGCCTGGTATTGGATCGTAGCGGTTGGGTTATTGGTGGTGATGGGGGTACGGTTTCCATTCCCTGGACGATTGACAAATTGGGTCCTAGCTCAGATGCAGGAGGCTAGTTTGGGGACGCAAGTGCGCGATTCGGATTCGCGGGCTTAAAGTTTTTGTTAGCCGAGGGATTTTGGGAAATTGGTTTCTAGGTAATTAGCTTGTTTGAGCGAGTGGATCGCGCGTGATATAGTACGGTTGTTCCGATTTGAAATTTCTCCAGATTGGAATCTCTTCGAATGGTTTTTATTTTCCTTCCTTTGTAGATGAGTGATGCATTTATGCGACCGAACCAGACTTCTCCAATTCGTTCCGGTATTGATTCTCGCGCGGCGACGCGTCGACATTTTTTGATGGGTGTTGCGGGTGCTGCTGGGGTCTATGCGACTCGTGGCGGAAATGCTTTTGGGTACCAATCGGCGGCGGACCGTCCAACGTTTGCGACGATCGGTTTGCGAAACCAAGGTTGGGCGATCACGAGCAAATCCTTTAAGTTTGCGAATTTTGCAGCTCTTGCAGATGTGGACGCGAAGGTGCTAGAGGAGAACGTCGGTAAGGTCGAGAAGGCGCAGAGCAAAAAGCCTGATTCGTACAAAGATTATCGCAAAATTCTGGAGCGCAAGGACATCGATGCGGTGATGATCGCCACACCGGATCACTGGCATACGAAAATTGCGATTGAAGCGATGCGCGCGGGGAAGGATGTTTATTGCGAGAAGCCATTAACGTTGACGATTGATGAAGGCAAGTTGATCGAGAAGGTGGTCAAGGAGACGGGGCGAGTGTTCCAAGTTGGAACCATGCAACGTTCGGAATTCAACAATCAATTTTTGTTGGCAGTGGCGTTGGTCAAGCATGGTCGGATCGGTAAGGTTAAGAAGGTGACTTGTGGGATCGATTCGATGGAGTCATCGCCGGTGATCCCGGAGGTGGCTGTACCGGAGGGGCTCGATTATGATTTTTGGTTAGGACCTGCACCGAAGGTTCCTTATCGAGCTTTGCCAGAGATGCGCAAGGGGTACGGTGGTGGGGTTCCGTTGTATTCGAACGGACATTACTCATTCCGTAACTGGCATGAATATTCCGGAGGCAAGTTGACGGATTGGGGGGCTCACCACGTCGATATCGCTTGCTGGGCGATCGGAGCGAGTGAGACGGGGCCGAGCAAGATTACGCCGGTCTCTTACAAGCTACCTGTGGACTACAAAGACGGACAGCCGTTGGTCGCAGATCGTTACAACGCAGCGACGAATTTCGAGATCCATGCTGCGATGCCGAACGACGTTTTAATGGTCATTACCAGCGAAGGGGACAACGGGATTCTCTTCGAGGGGACTGAAGGCCGTTTCTTTGTCAATCGAGGTAAGATCGCGGGTAAGCCTGTTGAGCAACTTCAGGACAAGCCGTTACCCGAGGGGGCGATCGAAGAGATTTACGGTGGCAAGGTCAGCGAGAATCACACCGAGAACTTCACAGCCGCGATGAAGACGCGCAAGCAACCGATTTCGGACGTATGGACGCACAATCGTATGCTTGAGATTTGCCATTTGGCGAATATCTCGATGCGACTCGGGCGCCCATTGTCATGGGATCCTGTCGCACGCGTTATCGTCGGTGACGACCAAGCGAACAGCTTCTTGAGCCGCGAGAGCCGCAAGGGATTTGAGATCCAAGCGTAAAGCTGCGAATGGAAGGATCGAGTCCCTGGAGAGGATTACGCAAGATTACGTAAGATTACAACAGTATAGGACTCGCGAACAAACCAAAATCCTTGAGCCGGCCAATCTTCATTGGCCGGCTCAAGTCGTTTTCACTCCCATCGTTTTTATCTCACGTTATCTTTATTTCGCTTTGTTTTAACTCGATGTGTTTCTATCTCGAGCTGTTTTTGTCACGGTCTGATTGCAGTTGCTACGGGAATTCTAGTGGCTGGTATTGCATTGTTTCGGGATTGCAAATCGTGCTCGTGCTCAGTGAAACGGTGCTCGTGCTCGTCATCGAAAGCAGCTTGCAGAGGGTGTATATTCGTTCAGCACACGACTACCTCAGAATGCAATTAAGCTGTTCCCGTTAGCCGTTTTCCGTTAGCCGTTTTTTGTTAGCCGCATTGGGCGATAGCCCGCGGCTTTCGTCCGTGTGCGCCCGTCACCGGGCCGCTCGCGCGGTACCGATAGCGTAATTGTTACCCGAATTGGACTATTGCCCGTTGGCTAACGAGCTTTCACGACTGCTGAGCGACCGAGGTCTGGGAAGTCGGTGAAGAAGCCATCGACTTTAAGATCTTCGATGAGGACTTTGTGTGTCTGTTCGAGCGAGTCAGACCACTTGGGTTGTTGTTCAGTGCGAATGGTGTAAGGATGGACTTGAAGGCCTGCTGCGTGGGCTTGTTCGACAAGTCCGGTGCTTCGCACGGAACCATCAGTCGTTTTTTCAGCGAGAAGTTCCAGGGAGGGGCCAACTCCATCGACTTTCCCTTGAAGAGCCGCGATTGCCTGGGCATCGAGTGGTTTACCGATCAAATAGATCAGTGGCAGTTCGCATCGATAAGTCTCTTTGAGGTTCTTGAGTGCGTCGAGTTCAAAGCATTGCAGGTAGCAATTCGATTCGGGCGTTACTTCGAGTTTATTGAGCAGGTTCATTAAGGCTTCTTCCATCGGCACATCGAATTCTTTTCGGTGAAAGGAGGGACCTTTGAGTTCGATGTACAAGCCGGTTTTCCGGTTGGTCGTTTTATCGAGACCTCGAATCAGTTTGATTTCGTCTTCGAGTCGAAGGATACGTTGACCGAACCCGCCTGGAAAGCGATCTGGAAAAGCTTGGGTAGTTCCATCTTTGCGAGTCCGTTCGTGAAGCGAGAGAGATTGGATTTCATCCCAGGTGAAGTCTGCGAAGTACCATTTACCGTCTTTGCGATGTCGGTCCGGGTAGACTTGTTCGACGTTTGTGGTTTCTTCCATTGTGATATCGTGTGTAACGATAAATTGCTTGTCTTTCGTCATCACAACATCTTGTTCGATGTAGTCAGCCCCCATCGCATGCGCGAGGACTTTAGCACCTTCGGAGTGTTCGACGATATATCCACTCGCACCTCGGTGCGCGATAACGATAGGTGCCGAGGTAGTTGTCCCGGATTCACCGCCAGCGGATTGTTTCGAAGTTGCGAAGTCGATTCCATGGAACGAGACCGAGGCGGTCATCGCACCAAGAGCGAATCGGCGGAAGGGGCGTGAAAGGGAGTTGGTCAGAAGACCGTTACGGAGAGGTTGAGTGATCATCGTGAAGCCCCAGAAAGAGCGGTTGAGCGGGAGAATGGGTTAGGCCCAAGGCTGACCTTGGGAGCATCAAGTATGACGTGGTGGAGGGAAAGGGAGAAGCAAACATCTAACGCTAGATAGGATTCTTCTCAGGAACTTCATTCCCCGAAACGAAACCTCGCTCGAAGCCACCCGCGCGATCATAAAAATCTGCTGCAATCGTAGCCACCCGCCGCAATCGTAGCCATCCGCTGCAATGTAGCCACCTGCTGCCAAGCGGTGGGTGTTGCGAGGAAAACTACCACCGTCGTCCCATCGTAGCCACCCGCTGCCAAGCGGTGGATGTTGCCAGGAAAATCTCCACCGTCGTCCCATCGTAGCCACCCGCTGCCAAGCGGTGGACGTTGCCAGGAAAATCTCCACCGTCTGGCGAACGGTGGCTACGGGCAAGCGGTGCGACGGGCGAACTGCACCCATCGTAGCCATCCGCTGCCAAGCGGTGGATGTTGCGAGGAAAATCTCCACCGTCTGGCGAACGGTGGCTACGGGCAAGCGGTGGATGTTGCCAGGAAAATCTCCACCGTCTGGCGAACGGTGGCTACGGGAGCACGGTGGCTACGGGAGAACGGTGCTACGGGAGAACGACACCCATCGTAGCCACCCGCTGCCAAGCGGTGGGGATCAACCCCAATGGCCTATCACATTAGGCCCCGTTGGGGCGAAAGACCCATTGAAAAATCCCTACACGGCGATTTGCCGAGCCATCGTCCGAAGCAATCGAGTTGGTACCGAGTGAAGCAGTTTCCAAGTGATACTAATCGGCCGACTACCTGCATGATTGACATACTTGCATGGACCAAGGAAGTGATAAGGAGCCGACAGCCCAGAAGGCAACGTCTTGGTCTCACGCACGAACAGCAACGGTGTATAGCCGAACTCGCCGTGCCGAATGTACCGCTGCCCCGTTGACGATTGTTCGGACGTGTTGCTTTGCGATTGCCAATGAAACAGATCATGCGAGATAAGGTAATCCTCATACATCGTGGTCGGCGAATACTCGTCTTCGGACTTTTGCAGCGTCACAAAAAAGACATCGAGTTTACGATTCTTTAAATGCAAAACACCTTCACGCTGGCTCGGCCGGTTGCTGAAACTCCAATGCCCAAGCGCAACGAGAATCTCATCACGCGTATAGGCAGCATGAATCGCTAGAGGATCGTAAGCCGATGAACTTGGCGATGATATCAAAGGCGAATGCTTCAGTCGGTAATCCAACAAAGCTTGCAGATCTGTCATTACTGACGGATTGGATCGCAACCTTTGCTCGGCGACTTCTAGCGACAACTCGGAATGCTGCGTTCCCCAAAGTGTGGTGTGAAGCATTTCAACGAGCTTTGATGGTTTCGCGGAATCCACGGGTGTGGTCGACGAAATGGTTGCTGCCAAAGCACTAATCTGCTGTGGACAATTGATGTGGCTGAGTCGGCACAAGCCCTTCGCAAGCTGCTGCTCATCGGGCGCGTCGATGGGTTCACCGATCCCCGCATCGGCCAACAGACGAGACCATAACCCTCGCTTGAGCAATTCATCTAAAGTGGTATCAAAGTAGTCGATA
>JBIJCS010000455.1:0-4164 GCA_044344575.1 Pirellula sp.
TCTACACCCGCCGAATCGTTATCCAATGGACGTTGCAATACCGCAAGTGGCCCATCCAGGTCGACGCGATCCAATGCACCGCGGTCCGCAAATACATTCGATCCTAAACCACCTGGAGTGCTCACCGACGGGTCGTCGCTTCGCAACAACCCATAAGCATCAAACTCAGGGGCAATGATCGGACTAGTTGGTAATCCTACAGCGGAACGAACTTGATCTAACAAGTTCCTGTCTTCCAACGATGCTATCGATGAGTCAATCGCTCGCGATAAGGCCTGAAGATAGAATCGATCCCGAGCCGCGTCCATGAACAACGGTTCACCCGTACCTAAGAAGATCGGGAACGATTGCGAGTTGTTCAACGCTGCCGGTACCACCGGGTTCGCATTGCCCTGATACAAGTTTGCACCGAGTACAATCGAACTCAACAACGAAGCATCGTTCGCAACATTGATACCGTTCTGAAGACTCGAGAAGATGTTGCTCAGAATCGTCGGAGATGTGTTCGCTTCTACCGTAATCCCCGTCTGGCTCGCTCCAGCATTCGATCCGTAAATCGTATTGTTGATGATACGCGCTACCGTCACCGGTGCATCAGGCTGACCACCTCCACCCGTGTCTCCACCAACACGTATACCACCCGTACCATTACCCGCCAAAATATTGTTGATAATCACCGGGCCAGGTGCCAAGCGATTGTTATTGAGCGTAATCAAATTACGCACAGATCCCGGATACGGTCGATCGATCGTCTCTGTCGAAATCGGTTTCGGTCGCGTCGCAATAGGTTGCGATGACACGACATCCATGTTAATAAAACGATCGCTCAAATCTCGCGGTGCAGGAATCAAATTGATCCCAAATTGCGAGGACCGAAGAATGGTCGCACCAGAAATAATCAACTGGCCTTGATCGCGATACGTGTTCGCATCACCAAGATCCTCTCCCCACTGCGTGTGCTGCCCATACTTGATCACACGCAAAGCAGATGCCGTTGCTACACCACTGCTATTGAGCAGTGTGAAATCAGCGTTACCAAACAAATCCGACGCTACATTTCCATTGAACTGAACCTTCGTCCAACGTGCTACGTCGTACAATGCGGTACCGAACATCTCCCCATTGATCTCTGCCGTCACACCCAAAATCGCCCGAACCGCACCGTCGTTCACTGCGTTGCGAATCGCCAATGCAATCTCTGCATCCGTCGCATCCGGAGACAACGGAATCCGAACGCGACCAGGAATCAACGGACGAAACGCCGGATCACTCGCATTGGCAGAAGTAAACACGTTAAACTCGAAAGTAACAACGTCCACTCCATTGCTCAACGTAAAGTGATAGCCGTCTCCTATACGCCCCGATAGCCCGGTCGTATCTACAGCCATCCCACGAACCAAACGATCGTTCGTGTCAAACGTACGACCCTTCGGTCCCACAAATGGTACCGGCTCAATCGCAAGATTTTGACCTTCCGTCTTTCCGTAATCCGGTGCTGTTCGCATCTCTAACTGATAAGCACCCGTCTCCAACTGAGGAGCACCAGCACCACCAGGACCACCGATCAACTCATACTGGAATGTCGGCACAAACGTCGGCGGCAGGCTCTGACCATTGGAAACCATCTCACCACGCTCGGCAAAACTAATCACGATGTCGTCAATCGTAATCGCCATCGGTGTGGCCGTCGAACCATTGTTCTGCCCACGACGTGCAGCCTGCGTAAACCTGAAACTTGTATCGCGAGGACCAAACAAATCACCCACGCGATTTCCACTCAATCGCAGCACGCCCTGGTCGTCAACACTCACACCCGTACCAAACAACTTGATCGTGTCCAAGTGAAATCGCCAAACGTCGACGTTGTCCTCTTGGCCCGCTACGTTCAATGCTCCGGCCAATGCAACGCGAATCGCATCACGAACGTTCGGATCAGCTACCGGCACCGTATCATCAAACGCAGGCATCGAGTTGTCGACAAATACCGGCACATTTCCCGCCGTCACTCCAGGCTTGCCCGTGATAATCGCGCGATCTGCACCCAAGATGTCATAGTCGGTCGGTAGAACCGAATCCGCTAACCTCACACCATTGAGCTCTGTAATGTTCAACACATTCGACGCAGCAGTACTCGTGATCACCGTGTAGCCAGCCGCTGTCAACACATTGTTGATCGACGCAGCTACCGTCTCCGGCGAATCGGTCGCAGCAAACGGAATCAAATTCGCCCCAGGAGCTGCCGAGAAAGTGAAGACATTAGCACCGATCTTCAACTGATCGCCAACCTTCAAACTGCGCCCACTCGGTACATTTAAAGCCAACCCAAGATCAAATTCAAACGTCACCGTACGCGGTGTACCCGCCACCGACGCACTCACCGTAAACGTATCCCCATCGGTGATGCGATCACCTGGGATCGCCGACAACTCGATACCGCCACGCAACGGATCGTTCGTCCGGAAGTCACCACCGGAGTTAAACTCAAAGCGAATCTTCACATCTCTCTTGCCTGCCAATGACCCAAGCTCCACACGAGCCTGTCGCCACCCTTGATTGTCGAAAGCAGAAGACGTCAGATAACTCTTGCCAAAAGCATCCTCGTTGCCGTTGCGAGGAACGTCATACTCGGAAAACGGCGGAAACATCATCCCGTCCGCATACGAGTTGTCCACATACCCAGCGGAATTATTGGTCGTCAACAATACCCATTGCCCGTCCTCTCCCGCTCCGTACACCCGGAACGAATCCAAGAACGCTGTCTCGCTACCATCACCAAAAATGTTGCCGTCGTTGTTCCCGGTCGCATTCTCCGTGCGCAAGTTGTAATTGAAGTACATCACCGGCTGATCGCTCGATGAATAGGAACTCAAATCCAACAACGTACTTTCAAAAGCCCCCCACGATCCACCCGGCATCGCATAGGTGTTGCGCAAATTACTGAACGTATCCGTCCCAAAGATGCTTTGGTTCGGGAAGTTATTCGGTACCGCAAATCGCATCGCATTATTGCCAGTCGTCTGGGAATCACCCGAGCGATTAAACGTCGGTGATCGACCATGCCCAGTCCCTTGCGAGGAATCCGGATCAGTATTCGAAACATGCCACAAATTCGCATCCAACGCGCTGAAATCGATTCCCGTAGGTGCTGTTACACCCAAATTCAATGAACTAGCTCCCAATGGGAAAATCGGCTGGAACTCACCTGCCGCATTGAAGGCATACAGTACACCCGTAGTCGAAACACCAAACAACAAATCAGCATAGCGACCCTCTTCAACATTCGCCGGACCGCGCGTCAAACCTGTGAAATTGATCAACTGGTTTGTTGTTGGATCACGCAATTCACGTCGCGACGGGGTCGACAAACCTAAAATGCGAGGTGTAACTAATTCGCCCTGATTCGTCACTCCAAAGACCTGTATACCAACAGTCGTCAACCCCGTGACTGTACCAACCGCCGTTGGGAACGATCCAGCCTCGACAATATTCGTCCCCGCCGTCTGACCCAATGCCCCAGGATTGTTCTCATAAAACGCTTCCGTGCGATTACCCGTACCAATCGGGAAGCTGATCGCAACCCCAGTGTCCGGATTCAACGCATAAAGTATGTTTCTGGTTATTCCGGATGCGATATTCGGAAACTCATTAAATCCACCATCTCCACGCCTTGTAGCGACTCCAAAAAAGTTAGCCCGCGAATCCGCTAAAAGACTCGTGTAACTCAGTGCCGTGAACACCATCCCGTCACCCGTACCCGCACCAAAATCTGCAGACGGACGAACATCCAAATTACCGTTCGCATCAACAAAGCCGTTCCAAGTCAGAATTCCAGAAGAATTAACCCCCGGCGTCGCCAAACCCGTATCCCCAATGTCAATTCCGAAGAACTGACCCGAATTCGAGTCCGTAATCGGTCCAGCTACCACACTGAATCCCATCGCAGATCCCGCCGGCGATACCGCGACGTCCCGCGTCGTGAAACCATTAGGATACTGAAGCACACTTACTCCATCACGACTCATGTTCGCTTCAATCGCACCCGTCATCGGATTGACAAACGACATGCTTGTTGTCCGCGAAGTGAACAATGTCACGTCCGCTAAACTAAATGGTACCTGCCCACCCACAAACACCGTCGGTGCCCCAGACGCAGTCGTTAGTGGC
>JBIJCS010000054.1:0-14165 GCA_044344575.1 Pirellula sp.
GCATCATGTGGAGTTGCCGGCGGATCATTACTCGGGGATCGTTTTTTTGCCGAGCATCATTCAGGAGATTGCGAGGTTGGCGAGTGAACCGGTTGAGGTTGGCAACACAGATGCAGGCAAGGCGGATTCGGTAAACACCGATGGGAAAGCCAAGTAAGGCTTGACCTTACGGGAAATTATTAGCTAATAGAACACATGACGCTCAGCGCGATTGGATTTGGGGTGATTGTATTGTTGCTTTGAACTTCAACTGCGTTGTATGGGATTGGCGTTGCATGTGATTGGCTTACATAGATCCGTAGATGGATAACCACGAAGAAGAGGAGTGAAGATGACGATTACACGTGTAGGGACCAATGAGAAGTATGCAACTGGTTGGTCGGCGATATTTGGTGGTGGCAAGTCGAAGAGTGGTGGTGCAAAGAGTGGTGGGACAAAGAGTGCGGCTGGACAGGTGTCCGCGACCAAGAAGGCTGTGAAGAAGGGGGCGGCAAAGCCGGTAGCGAAGAAGGCTGCGAAGAAAGTGGCTACGAAGAAGGTAGTTACAAAGAAGGTGGCGAAGAAAGCCGCGAAGAAGAAGTAGGTCGGTTGAGAGTTTTGTAGTGAATTGGGCTGCTCCCACGGAGGTTTAGTTTTCTGTGGGGGCAGGAAGGTAGGGGAAGGAAGAGGCAGGAAGGAAGGGAGCAAGAGGGTAGGTGGGATTGAAAGAGGGAGTGGGGCCGGAGCGTAGGAATCAATCTTGTTCGTGTTCGGTGATCTAGTGGATGATCTAGTCGATGATCTAGTCATTGGTCTAGTCATTGGATTTGGGTGAGTATTCGATCAAGCTGAATTACGGATCACTTTCTTTCTCTATGCATGCCCGCAACTTGATGGCTGCCATATGCATGCTCCCAAATTTATGCCAATTTTGGGCGGCTGTTTTAGAGGCTGAGCGCGAGAGTGTGGCTGAGGCAAACGGTACGAATCAATTCTTGCGACTAAAATTCTCGAAGGTTCGTTGTAGATTGCAGTGGAATTTCGTGTAGGCCGAGCCCTTCGATCCAGCGGTAGCGGCGATTCGGTTGTAGATTGTCGATGGTTTCGACGTTTCCGTTTGGCCAGGTGCATTGCACGGATAGGATTTTCGTTTGGTTACCGATACCGGCGTGGATGAGTCGTTGGTTGGAGCCGAAGTAACCTTCTCCGTCGCAGAGGGAAGTTATCCAGGATTCTTGTTCGCATTGGATATGCAGTACAGCGCCGATGGCATCGCGTTCGGATTGGGTGCCGACGAGTTCGAATTGGAGGAAGTTAAACTCGGAGCGGGTTTTATTTTCGAGGAGAGCAGCGGGACGATCTAGGTGAGTTGCGACGAGATCGGGTTTTCCGTCGACGTTGTAATCGATCAATTGCAAGCCGCGTCCGACCCATTTGCCTTGGAAGTACTTGCCGGGCGCGGGGTTTCTAAGCCATTGGAATTCTCCTTGGACGTTTCGAAGGATTTGGGTTGGCATTTGCAGGGGGACATTTTCGGTGCGGAGGTCATCGATATGTCCGTTGACGGCGATGAAATCGAGCCATCCATCGTTATCGAGGTCGCAGAATTGGCTACCGAAGCTGAGTTGATCGAGGGTAAAAACGCCGAGTTTGGATCGGCGAGTACCGTCGACGAAGACACCGGGAAGGGTTTGAAGGTAGAGCGTGGAGACTTCGTTGTAGAAGTTTGTGACGACGATATCGAGGAGTCCATCACGGTTTTGATCGCCGCAGGAGATCCCCATGCAGGCTTGTGCGCGACCGATTGCATCGACGGCAACGCCTGCAGATGCGGCGCATTCGGTGAAGGAGAAGGGTTGGTTGGGTGCTTTGGGTTGGGAGAGCAGGAGGTTGTTGGGGGAGACATCGTTTGCGAAGAAGACATCATTTCCGTTGCGTTGGTCGAGATTGGTAACGAGGGTGCCGAGGGTGTAACCGGTTTGGATGGATTGGAGCAATGAGTCGTCGGCGGGGCTCCATGTGCCGTCTGCTTGGTTGTAGAGGATACGGTTTTTGCCTGGGGGGAACATTTTTGGATTGCAGGAGATACGGGACGAGTTTCCGTAGTCGCATTTGCGGGTGATGGCATCGGTGCCGTAGAGGTAGGAAGCGACGAGGAGGTCTGGGAGCGAGTCGCCATTGAGGTCAGCGGCGTGGATGGAGCTATTCCAGACCGATTGTTTGTCTGGTTGTGTGATGGGGATCGATTCGAAGGTCCCGTCCCCTTGGTTTCGATAGATCGAGCAACCTCCGAGGTTTGCGACAAGCAGATCGGGGAATCCGTCTTGGTCGAGATCGCTCACACCGATCCCTTGTCCGTAACCGATGTCGGCAACTTTGGCTTGTTGTGCGACTTGGTCGAAGTGTTTAGCTTGGAGTGAGCGGAAGAGCGTTTTAGGTTGGTAGGAGGGGTTAGGATCGATGGGTGATCCGCCGGCTTGGGAGAAGTACAGATCGGGCCAGCCGTCGAGGTTGTAATCGATGGCGTTGACACCGCCGCCGACACCTTCGATGGTGAACCAGCTCCGGTTTGGTTTTGCACCGTTCTCGTATTTCGTGTCGATTCCGAGGTTTTGAGCGACGTCCTCCATGAGGATTGGCGAGTTGGTATCTTGGGTGGGGAGGTTGGATGTTGGGGGGGAGGCTGATGACGAGGAGGCGAGAGCCGCGTGAGGAATGGACAAATTGGAGGGTAGGGTCCAAGAGTTCCAGGGTAGGTTTTCGAGGACGGAGGGAGGTTGGAGGGGGCCTTTTTTGATTTTGGCTTGTTGATCGCGAAGTGCTTGGGACATGGATTGGTGTCCGAGCGCGACGGCGGTAGCGCGCCAGCCGAAGGAGGCGACATCATCGCCGAGACGATCGTAGATTTTGGCGATGGTTTCGTAGAGGTTTGCGTCGCCGTAGTTGTAGGAGATTTGTTGGGCGTAGTCATTGATTGCGACGAGGTCGTTGCCGAATTGTCGAACGGTTTGTGCAAGTTCGATTTGTTTCCATTCGATGAGAGCATCCGCGAGAGCTTGGTAAGCGGGGACGTGTCGGCGGTCGAGTTGGATGGATTGGACGAAAGCGCGAGCGGCGGGTTCGCATTGCCCGGTTCTTAGGAGTAGTCCGCCGGTGGCGTACCAATATTCGGGGTGTTTTTCAGCGTTGGGTGGTGGTGAGGCGAGCCAATCGCTGAGTTCGGACAAGCGATCGGTTTCGAGGAGGCAGGTAGCGGTCCAGACCCAGGGTTCGACGAGATCGGGGTAGCGTTTTGCGATGGAGCGCAGAGCATCGAGGTGGGTTGCGTATCCATTACGAATTAATTTCGTTCGGATGGTTGCGAAGGAGACGTAGGGGTGGTCGGGGTAGGTTTCCGCGAAGGCTTTTTGGGTGGGTTCATCGTTGAAATAGTCGCGTGGATCGACGATAGCGAGGAGTTCTAGTTTCGTGAAGTCCCCGAGTCGGATGAGTCGTTCGAGGATGCGGGTGGCTTCCCATCGTCTGCCTTGGGAGTTGTAGATTTTTCCGAGGAGTCGTAGAGCGGGTACAGCGTTTGGGTATTGTTTGAGCAGTTTCACGAGGGCTGCTTCGGCTTCTGGGAGTTTTCCGAGGGAGACCATCCACTCGGCGGCTTGGCCGGCGGCCGGGCCGGCTTGGGGGCTTTCGTCGGGCATGCGAGCGATGGTTTTTAGGGCGGCGTTAAGGTCTTTTTTTGCGGCCAGAGTTCGGGCGGTTAAGAAGATCAGATCGGGGTCATCGGGGCGAATGAGAGTCAGTGGTTTGAGTGCGTTCCAGGCGTCCTCGACTTTGGTTGTTTGGGTGTTTGGATCGCGGGTTGCATCATCAAGAAGTTGAGTGATGCGTTTGAGTTCTGCATCGAAGTCCAGAGACGCGGGTGGGCTGATGACATTGGTTGTTGGGTTGGTGGGTTGATTGGAATTGTTTTTGGGGGGTGTCTGGGTTGTTTTTTGGGAGCAGCCGAGCGATTGCGGCAAGCAAGTCAGTGCGGCGATGAGTAGTAGGGAGTGGAGGAGTTGTTGTTGGGGGGGTGAGAGGATCGCAGCGCGCCGGGGGTGAGGCGAGGGTGAGGGAGAGAATGGGGATGGCATGAGTTGGAGGGATGGCTTGGAAAGGAGAATGCCGAAGATAAGGAATCGTTTATTTTCCTGGTTGTGGAGTGGAAAATCAAGCACCGAGGGTTTTGCGGAGGATTGTTTTCCCTTGGGTTTCTTTTGGGAGGTGGGTTGATTGTGTGGTGGAACCAGGGGGAACCAGAAGGAATGTAATGGGGGAGTCAGAATATTTGATAGGCATGTGCGGAGCTTGAGCTAGGAGGGGAGTTTGTTGGTAGTTGCTGAGTAAGATTACGGGTGTCAACGAAGTGTTGGAAGTGGGTTAGAATGGGGTGTTTCATGTCGTGCGAGCTCGGCATGCATTCTGTTCGAATTTACAAGCAAGCCCAATTCGTATGACGCAAGAGAGCCAGCAATCGAGAAGCATCGCCGGGAGAGGTTGCTGGGTTGGGTGTATCCGTTGGTGTGTCTTGGTGTTTTTGTGTTGTTGGATGTTTGGCGTACGATCACCGGGTGGCGGTTGTGCGTTTGCTTTTTCGCCGGTGCAGTTGGGAGAGGGTTCGGAGTTGGGAGATGGTTCGGTAGCGATGCGCAAGCGGGTATTGATTCTTTATACGCATCGTCAGTTTTCGCCGATCAACACGCAGTGGCATTCAGGGATTGTCGAGTCGGTGAAGCGTGATTACGACGGTCCGGTTGATTTTGAGGTCGAGTATATTGATCCGGTTCTGCAAACGGAAAAGGACTTCCTTAATGCTTGGACGAGTCTATTGCAAGCGCGGTATGGCAAGTCACAGCCGGACGTGATCATGCCGGTATACTTTCCCGCGTTTACTTTTTTGATTGCGAATCGCGCGACATTTTTTCCGGATTGTCCGATCGTTTTTTGTGCGGTGCCGACGGGATTTGCGAAATCGCAAGCTGCGCATGCCCATGTAACTGGGGTTGGGATTCCATTGCATTTTGGTGAGTCGCTTGAGGCGACACGTCAAGTCATTCCGGGTTTAAAAAAGGTAGTGATCTTGTCGGGAACCTCTAGTCTGGATGATTGGATGCGACGGGTGGCGTTTCGTTATCATCAAGAGCATTTTGAGGGGGTGGATTTAATCGATTTGCAGGGAGCTCCGGTGGAGCATGCGAGACGCTATCTCTCTGGCTTGGAGAAGGGATCGGCGGTGATGATGTTGAGTTTCGAAGCCGATCGCCAGGGTAACCGCTATACGACGGAGGAGTATTTAAAGCTGGTTTCGGATGCTTCGACGGTTCCGATCTTTAGTTTTTCGGATACGTTGCTTGGTCATGGAACCATTGGTGGTACGATGAGTTCGCCGCTTGAGCAAGGGGTTATTGCGGGGCGGATGGTGGCGAGGATTCTACGGGGTGAGTCGGCCGATAGCATCCCGGAGGTTTTCGATCTTGAAACACGAAGTGTATTTGATGCACAGGTGATGGATCGCTATGGAATCAAGGAATCGCAGTTGCCTGAGGGTGCGAGGGTGATCAATCGCAAGCCAACGGTATGGAGTCAGTACGGGAAGTATCTTGCGGTGGGATTAGCAGCGATTTTATTGCAGTCGGCGATCATTGTCAGTTTGTTGGTGAATCGAGTACGGCGGATACGTGCAGAGAATGAATCGCGGTCGTTGGCGGGTCGGATTTTGACAGCGATTGAGGATGAGCGACGTTATTTAGCTAGGGAGTTGCACGATGATGTATCGCAGCGGTTGGCGGCGGTGACGATTGAGACGGGGACGTTAGAGAATCGCATGCAAGGGGATACGGTCAGCGAGTTGAGGGATTGGCGAGGCTCGTTGGGCAAGGTCAAAAAGCATTTGATAGGCATCTGTGATGATTTGCATCGACTCAGTCACCGGATGCATCCGGCGGTATTGGATGATTTTGGGTTACCGGATGCGTTGCGAACGGAGTGCAAGGAGTTGAGTGATAGGTCGGGGATACCGGTGGAGTACATTGGACCGGCGAGTATTGAAGAGATTCCCAAGGAGGTGTCTTTGTGTCTTTATCGCATTGCGCAGGAAGCGTTGTGGAATGCGGCGAAGTATTCGGCGAGCGATCGGATTTTTGTTCAATTAACATCCGACAGTGAGTTTATTTATTTGGAGATTAGGGACAACGGAGTGGGGTTTGACCCGGGTGCGGAGGACTTGCGCAAGGGGTTGGGATTGGCGAGCATGCGAGAGCGAGTTCGGCTGGTTGAAGGGACGATTAAGATTGAGACATCTCCTGGGAATGGGGTGGTGATCGCGGTGATTATACCGGTCCCCGAGCATTCGCTTGTTCGTTCCATGGAAAGTGCGACACCGAGGCCTATGTTGATGAAGGTTGACAAGGCGGACAATGATAGGTTCTCAAGAGAAATGTAACGAGGTAAAAAGTGAATCGCAGTCGTGTATTGATAGCGGACGATCATCGGATCGTGGCGGAGGGGTTGCGTGGCATTCTTGAGCCTACGTATGAATTGGTAGGGATTGTGGAGAATGGACGCATATTGGTAGAGGAGGCGATGCGGTTGCAACCGGATGTGGTGGTAGCAGATATCACGATGCCGTTGCTCAATGGGCTTGATGCGATGGCGTTATTACAGCGTCAGGGTTGTCGTAGCAAGTTTATTTTTCTGACGATGCACAAAGACGTCACTTATGCGGCGAAGGCGTTGCAGCAGGGAGCGTTGGGGTATGTGTTGAAGCATTCGGCGAGTGAAGAGTTGCTCAAGGCGTTGGCAACTGTTTTGGGGGGAGACAAGTATGTTTCCAGCGAGATTGCGAGTGGATTGGAATCTCAAGAGGAGGTGGTGGAACAGATTGAAGATTTGCGTACTTTGACGACGCGTCAGCGGGAGGTATTGCAGTTGTTTGCGGAGGGGAAATCAGCCAAGGAGGTAGCGAGTAATTTGGGAATATCGGCGCGGACGGCGGAGAATCACAAAGCGAGGATCATGACGCAGTTAAAGTTGCAGACGACGTCGGAGTTGGTGCAATATGCGATCCGTCACGGGTTGATAGCGACGCAGTGATTTTGCTGCAGTGATTTTGCTGCAGTGATTGCAAGAGCCAGTTAGTCGTCTTCGTCGTTTTCGAGGGTATCGCGGAAGATATCGTCGCGGGAGTGGAGTTGGAAGAACAGAGCGCGTTTTTGTTCGGGGAGGGAGTAATCGAATCCGAGTTTCCGGAGGAACTCATCCGACGCGCTGATGGCCATGACTTCGAGGATCCCTTTTTCGCGGGCGCGTTCGACGCAGGCTTTGACGAGATCGCTACCGATTCCGCGACCTTGGTAGCCGTTATCGACGGCGAGGCATTGGATTTCACCGAGTTTTCGGGAGTAGATTTCGACGGCGGCGAAGCCAACGATTTTGGGTTTTCCTTGTTCGAGGACTTCGGCTACGAAGCCGTTTGCCATGAGCAGGATTAGTTCGGACTGCATTCGTCGGAGAAGTTTGCGTTGATCGACGAAGGGTTGGAGCAGTTGTTGGATTGGTTCGAGGTCGTCGTAGTGTGCGCGGCGGATGACGTGTGGATTTGGGTGAGTGGCGTCGGTGGTCGGTTTCGAGGTCATTGCTGCACGGTACGGGGAATTGTGGGTACGGGGGATTGTGGGTGTGAGTGTGGAAAAAATCAGCCCGCGTGGCAGTTCGCCCCTATCGGCGAGAGAGAGGCTGCCACACGGGCTGAGAGGTTCAATGGAATTGAACGCAACAGCGTCGTGTACGTTTTACCGTAGGAACATTATACAACGAGGTCGGTGTCTTGGCCTGGCACAGGGATCCAGTAGCGGCCTTTTTCGTCTGGCTTGATTGGGGCTTCGTCATCGAAGGAGTCGATCGCATCGAAGTTTGCGAGACCGACGTTGCTATTGATGCATTGATCCCATTTCAGGAGTTTGCCGGTGTAGGTTGCCATACGTCCCATGATGGAGGTCATGGTGCTAGTGGCACCATAATCGCCTTCGTTGGGGATTTCGCCTTTTCGGATTTGAGCGAAGAGGTCGACGTGTTCTTGGGCCCAGCCGTTTTCACCGTTGGGGGACTTCCAAACGACTTCGTTCTTTTTGTTGTAGATTTTGCCACCGCTGATATCGCACCAGCCGTTTGTGCCGTGAGCGAATTCGCTCACGGAGTTCCAGCAGCCTGGAATGTGGCGGCATTGGCTTAGGAGTTTGGTGCCGTTTTCGTAAGTGAATTCTACGAAGTGGTGATCGAAGATTTGGCCACTTTCCTCGCCGGTGCGGACTTGGCGTCCGCCTTGTCCTTGGGCTTCGACGGGTGGGCCGTTCATGAGCCAGTTGATCACATCGAGGTTATGGATATGTTGTTCGCAGATATGGTCACCGGAGAGCCAGTTGAAGTAATACCAATTGTTGAGTTGGTATTCGAGTTCGGTTTGGTTGGGTTGGCGATTGCGGGTCCAAACGCCGTCGCCGTTCCAGTAGGCGCGGGTCAGGATGATGTCGCCGATGGCACCTTCGTGGAGCATTTTGATGGTGGATTTGTAATCGGATTGGTGGTGACGTTGCAATCCAACGGCGACAGCAAGTTTCTTTTCTTTGGCGATTTTGTTTGCTTCGAGAACACGACGAACTCCAGGGGCATCTGTTGCGACAGGTTTTTCCATGAAGACGTGTTTGCCGGCTTTCACAGCGGCTTCGAAGTGCAATGGGCGGAACCCTGGGGGGCTGGTAAGGATGACCAGGTCGACATCGGAGGCGAGTACTTCTTTGTAGCCATCGACGCCGATGAAAGCTTTGGCATCGACGTTGTCTTTGTGTTTGTTCTTTAGTTCTTTGAGGGCGTTTTCTGCACGGAACTTGAAAGGATCAGCGACGGCGGTGAGTTTGACTTTGTTCGAGTCGCTGTTGGTATCGAGGGCTTGGCCGGCGGCACCGGTTCCACGTCCGCCGCAACCGATCAGTCCGACGCGGATGACATCGCTACCTTGAGCGTGAGCGGAGCGAGCGATGGGAAGGGTTGCTGCGACGGTGCCGGCGATCACGGAAGATTTGAGGAAACCGCGGCGCGAGGCGGGTTGTGTTTGGGGGGTGGATGCGTTGTCTTGGGAGTGGTTATCGGAAGGAATAGCAGTCATGGTGCATTCGGCTCCAGGTGGGTTGTGAGGGATGAAATTGGTTGGGGGCGATGGGTTACGGGCGATCAATATTGTGGAGGAACAGGAAGAAAAACAAGAGTTTCACGTCTGCCCCGCGCGGCAGAGGTCGCCGCACAAAGGAGAAGAAAAGTCAGGAGTTTAAGGACTGACGTGAAACACCGGAGGGCTTAGCGGCGGAGACGAGACTGGAAAACCAAGCACCCAAAACCCGCAGCTAAGGGGTCGCAAAGTCGCAACCTGACGAAACTATAGCAGAGTCAGAACGTCATTCCAAGAGAATTACCCAAAATAGAATTTCGATGGCTTACGCAAGCAGGGCTATTATAAGAAATTCAGATTGAGAGTTGCGGGGGTGGAGTCCATGGGGAGTTAGGGATTTGGTGGATCCAGTGGGTGGAGGCTTGGGTGATGGTGAGGAGTTCTTTGGTGGAGATAGGTTGAGGGGAATGGGTGAGGTTTAGGGAGTGAGCGAGGTGGCCGAGAAGGAATTCTGGGGGGGTGTTTTGGGATCTCCAATGGGCGAGACGGGTATCACCGTGTCGTTTGGCGAGTCGTTTTCCGTCGGCACCGACGACGAGAGGGACGTGGATCCAGATTGATGGTGGTTGCCATTGGAGAGCTTGGTAGATAGCGAGTTGGCGGTAGGTGCTGAGGATTAGGTCATTCCCTCGGGTGACTTGGTTCATTTTTTGGTCGTGGTCATCGGCGACGACGGCGAGTTGGTAGGCGGTTGGTCCGTAGTTACGAGCGACGACGAAGTCACCGAGTTGGGTGTTTGGGGGTAGGCTTTGTGGACCTGCGAGGGTATCGGTCCAAGGGATGGGGGTGGATGGCATGCGGAAACGCCAAGCGAATTTCACGCCGGAGGCCTGTAGTGCGACAGCATCGTTGGCTTGTCGTTTCGAGCAGGTACCAGGGTAGATTGTGGCATCGGAGTCGAGGGTTGTGGGATGTAAGGATTCGTGAGGAGCGGATGCGGAGGCTTCGATTTGGCTACGTGTGCAGGTGCAGGGGTAGACCAGTTCGGCGGTTTGGAGAGTTTGCAAGAGATATTCGTAGCGGAGTTTTCGGTTGGATTGCAGTGGAGCGATTTCGTCCCAATCGAGTCCGAGCCAGGCGAGGTCTTCGATCGCTTGGTTGCTAGCCCAGGATTTGGTGCGTGGGGTATCGAGATCTTCGATACGCAGGGTGACATGTCCGTTTTGGGAGCGGAGGTAGAGCCAAGCGACGAGGAAGGTGCGAGCGTTTCCGAGGTGTTGAGCGCCGGTGGGGGAGGGTGCGAGTCGCCCACGTGGCAGCGTGTTAGGGTAGCTCATCGAGTTGCGAGTTGGATTCCGGAGTAGGGACGTAGAGTCGCACGTCGTGGTTGATCGGAGGCGGGGATGCTGTGGTAAGGTGCAAAAGGACGATGGCTTTTGATTGGGCTTGTAAGCTAGCGGGGGTGATTTGCAATCGGGAGGGGTTTTCTTGCATCCATCCGAGTGCGATCCATTCGTTGCGACCTAGTGGGTAGTGTTTGCTGATGTCTTGGAGTAGGTAAGCGATGGCAGGATCATCGATATCTTGCCATTGCGAGGGTGAGCGTTTGGAGTTTGGTTGAGGAGTTGGAGAGATGGAGAGGGTGGAGTCGGGGGGGATCGTTTCGACCCATCCGAGTTGGAATTGGTTTTGGGAGTCGATACCGAGGAGAGCGACGTGTTGTAGGTTTAAGGGGGAGTTGTTCGTGACGTTCCAGATCGTGGTAGAGTTCGCAGGATCGGACGTTGAGGTATTGGGGGATGGGGTATTGGGGGTAGGGGTGATGGAAAGAGAGCCGGGGAGTTCGATGATTTCTTCGGCCTGTAGCATTCCGGTGGTATTGGAGAGAACGGGGAAGGAGTGGAAACCATTTCCTTTTTCGTCTGCGATTTTGTATTCGAGCATACGCGTTCGGTTTGCGGCACGTCCGATGGTGTGAGCGGGCATGGGGCAGAGGACGCCGCTGTTTTTCGCTGAGTTCAGGGGGTTGTTGGTATCGTCTGAATAAACGGCTTGGTAGTTGGTGGTCAGGGAGGAGTAGAGGGCGTGGTAGGAGGACAGTACACCTCTTGGGTAGTGATTGTGCAGTTCGAGGAATTGGAGGGTATTTTGGCTTCGTGTGAATCCGACGTCGAGACGAACGCCACGGGCGATGACGAAGACGCCGGCGAGAGCGATGAGGGGAGCGGCGAGCCAAGCGTATTCAAGTTTTCCGATGAATCGGAAGAGGAGCCAATTGAGAGGAACGAGGACGAAGAGGTAAGCGGCGAGCCATTTCAGGACGGTGCTTAGCAGAGGGACGGTGATACCGGAGCTTTCGCGGAGCGCTTCGGTGCTATTGAGCATTAGGAGTGAAGAGGTATTCCAAGCACCGAATGCGACTTTTTTGCGATCGTCGTTTCGTTGCAGTTCTTCTTCGGGATTTTCGGAGCGGATGAAAGCTTCGTTGCGCATGGTGGTCGGATCGAGATCGCGAGCCCAGATGCGTAGACGGGTATTATGCAAGGGGCTCATTTCGGTACCTTTGAGCTCACCGTCGTATTCGACGACAGGTTCGATCCCGAGGGATGGGATTCTTGGTGGTTTTCGGAGGATGCCGTTATGGATCAGGGCGCTGTAGGATGGCCAATTCACGAACGATGCGTTGGTCATGGGGAAGGTGGTCATCACGACTCGGCCTTGGCCGAAGAATCGTTCTGCGACGAGTCCTTCGAGTTGTTCGACCCATTGAGCGGGTAGTGGGGATTTTTGGTCGTCGGCGGTAGCGAGCGAGCCGACGAGGATAGGAATTTGGAGGGCTTTTTCGCGTAGGGAATCATTCGCGAAGGGGATTCGCTCACCTTTGGAGAATCGCAGGCTCCAGGAATTGTTGAGCGAATCGAGCATCGATTCGCTCAGGAGGGAGGTGGAGGTTTGTTGCAAGGGGGCGTAGGGTCGGAGGAAGGAGTTTTCGATGCTACCGATTGCATCTGGGCCGTTGAGGATGAGGGTACCGCCGAAGTAGAGCCAGTCGATCAGGGCGGATTGTTGTTCGGTGGTTAGGTTGCCCAGCATTGCATCGTTGAGGACGATGTGAGAGATGCTGGTCATGGTGGTGAGTTGGTTTGGGATACAGTTAGGGAGTTCGGATTCTGGGATATCGATGATCCGGTGGGGAGTGACTCGAAATTTTTCGTCGGGTTCATACAGTGGCCAGACGATGCAATCGAGACCGCGCCAGAAGGTGTAGGGGGAGACTTCGCGGCTGAGAATGAGCATATTGTATTGGTATTCCGGCATGGCTTTGAGCAAGAAGGACTCTTCGAGGATCGGTGAGCCGAGGGAGCGTAGGGCGTAGCGGGTGAAGAGAGAGACGTTTGAGCTGGCGTTTCCGGAGAGATCGATTTGTCGAAACTCATCGGGCTGCAGGACTTTCAGTTCGATGGTTTTTTCTTGTCCTTTTGCGAGGGAGACATTGCGTTCGAATTGCAGCGGGATGCCTTGGGCCCACGGTGGCATCGGAAGTTCTTGTTTATCGATATCGAACATGGAGGCGACGAGAGATTCGTCGCCGAAATTGGCTTTTAGTTTGTGGCGCGTTTGGTACCAGTGTCCTGGTTTGACAGCGTTGCCTGTGATTTCCGAGGAGAATGGGAGGGTACGAAGTTCGTCGGCGACTAGACGTTGTTTTTGGTTTTTGTTTTTTGCGTTTGGGTCTTGGTTGGTGGTTTGTGAGTCCGAGTTGCATCCACGGCAACCTAGAATTGGTAGTAGCAGCATCGCAAGCCAAAGGAGGCTTGTTATCGAGCAGCGGTGCAGTGGAGTGCATTGATTCATGATTTAGTTTCCGAACATGCAACCGCGAGCGCATTGGGATCGACCGCAGGTTTCTTGGTTTGCGGAGTTTGATGGGTTGGATCGCGAGTTCGCGTTGATTACAGGAGAGCCTATAACGCTGAGAAGTTTCTCGAGTTTCTTTGAACCGCATTTTGGGCAGTCTGGTTTTGCGTTGAGGCTTTGCACGAGGATTTCGGATTCCTTCTTGCATTCTTGGCATCGGTATTCGTACAGCGGCATGGAAGTTGTCCTTGAGGAGATGGGGTATGAATGTGCAGCCGGGTCTTGATTGTAACTATGCTACGGCAAGAACTATGGTACAGTTTGCCGGTCGTTTAAATAAGAGTATTGCACGTTTCCCGGGGGGGAGTTCGACATGAAATTTGCGATCTGCAATGAGACATTTGAGGGGGATTCGCAGCGCGAGGGGCTGCGGCTGGCTAAGGAGTTGGGGTATACGGGGGTGGAGGTTGCACCCTTTACGCTTGGGACGTACGCCGAGGAGATTTCCGATGAAGCAAGGCGGGGATATCGGGCGATGGTGGAAGATTTGGGGATGGAGGTGATAGGGTTGCATTGGTTATTGGCGAAGACATCGGGATTTCATTTAACGACGGAGGATGAGGGCGTTCGGGCCAAGACGGCGGATTATTTGCGTCGTTTGATAGGATTGTGTTTTGATTTGGGAGGTGGGGTGATGGTGTTAGGATCACCGGCGCAGCGCAATTTTGTTGCTCCGATGACCCATGCTCAGGCATCGGCGAATGCTGTGGATGTTTTGCGCCGCATCGTACCGGATTTGGAGGGTGCCAAGGTACGACTGGCGATTGAGCCGTTGGGGCCACAGGAAGGGAATTTCTTGAATCATGCTTCCGATGCGCGCGCGATGATTGAAGCGATAGGGAGTCCGTGGGTGCGGTTGCATTTGGACGTCAAGGCGATGAGTTCGGAAGGGGTACCGATCGAGACGCTTATTCGAGACAATGCGGATTTGATGATTCACTTTCATGCGAACGATCCGAACAAGTTAGGTCCTGGCATGGGAGAGGTGGATCAAGTCCCGATCTTTCAGGCGTTGCATGACGTGGGGTATTGTGGTTGGGTTAGTGTGGAGGTGTTCGACTATACGCCTGGG
>JBIJCS010000456.1:0-4157 GCA_044344575.1 Pirellula sp.
GCTGCGCCGTTCAAGTTCGCGAACACCTCTCCACACCAACACTTGGAATCGGATTGTGGTTCTCAGAACAAGCCGCAGCGGAACTTATCTCACCATCCCCCAAACAGTCTTCGGTACAAAAGCTCGCTAAGTTTCGCGACTCGCTCCATGAAATGGGATTGATCCCGTACACCCTCAACGGCTTTCCCCAACAAGATTTTCACCAATCGGTCGTCAAACATCGAGTCTACGAACCTACCTGGTGGCAACCTGAACGACTCCACTACACCAACCTACTGGTCGAACTCCTCGACGCGATCCTCCCTGCCCAAGCATCCGGCTCGATCTCGACACTTCCCATCGCATGGTCTCACACAGATGACTCTCCAGGTTCCATCAGCGACGATCTTCTGCAACCGGCAGCAAAACAACTTTTGAGACTTGCTCTCGACCTACACCGTCGGTACGAACATTCTGGGCGACGCATCGTCATCGCCCTCGAACCAGAACCAGGTTGCCTATTCACCGACCATGCCTCACTCCGAGCTTTCTACGAACGCTACTGGTCCGAACCCGCTGTCTCAGCCCAAGACGCAGAAATTGCACGCCGCTACCTGAGAGTCTGCCACGATATCTGCCACAGCGCTGTCATGGCCGAAGATCAATTCGAAGAACTAGAACAAAATACGCAACTGGGAATCCGTGTCGGGAAGGTCCAAGTCTCCTCGGCAATTCAGATCCCATGGCATGCACTGCAGCCCCACGAACGACAACTCGCAATCGAACAACTTCAACCCTTCGCCGAAGACCGATACCTGCACCAAACACTCGTCCTGCATCACGACGGCCGCAAAGAACTCTTCGAAGATCTTCCAACCCTCTTACGCCGCGTACGCAATGGTGATTCTCACCTTTGCAACTGCCGCGAGTGGCGGATCCATTTCCATGTCCCAATCTATGCCGATCGCTGGGGACCTATCTCCACCACCCGCAATGAAATCCTTCGCTTCCTCCATTGCGCCCGAGCAAATCCCAATTGGTTCGATGGATTTGAACACTATGAAGTTGAAACGTACGCCTGGAGCGTACTCCCTCCCTCACTTGCCACCGCATCCCTTCCAGAAGGTATCAGCGAAGAATTGCGATGGCTAAATTCCGCGATTCGCTCCGAAGGTTTTCGCTCGTAAACAACTCCTGGAAACTCCCCAGGAAATGCTGGGCAAAAAGCCCCCCTGGAGCTTGTCAAAGAAATCACCCTCAACGAAGATTACGGCGGGTGCGCAAGCCGCTCAGTGAGCCCCCTCGCGTACATCCCAACCCATCAAGTCATCCCATCATAAGTACAACAAGTAACTTCAGCTACCTAAGAGGCCTACGATGAACTCCCTCCGTTCCCGATTATCCCCCTCCTCAAGCTCACCACTGCGCAACGGCAGTCACCGCAAAAACGACAACGGACAATCCAAAAAACAATCCGTGATCTCCTCCATCCTCTTGAGCCTCGTCGTCCCAGCCTTGACCTGCGTTGCGACTCCTATGCTCATTCCCGCGAACCAAGCTATCGCCCAAGACGCACAACCCGCAATCGCAGCCATCAAAGGAATGCTCGGAGTTGTAATCCAAGAAAAAGAAGGTGCCGTCATCGGTGTCGACTTCCGTAACTGCGGTGATAATTGGATCGACACCTTCCCAAGAGTTCTTGAAATCCCCTCCGTTCAAAGCATCTCCGTTAGCGGCCCACTCGCAACTCACGAACGTATCGCTTCCCTCAAAGCCCTTCCAAATCTTCGTGCTCTGAGACTCGAACAAGCAGCGATTACCGACGACACCATCTCTGAAATCGCAAAATTCCCCAAGATCGACGACATCAATCTAGATCGTAGCCCCATTACCGACGCTTGCCTAAAAAGCTTAGGTGCCTCAAAGACGATCAAGCGTATTCGAGCTCCGCGAACCAAACTCTCCGATGCCGGTCTCGCTTACCTGAAAGACACGACGCAACTCGAATTGCTAGATCTCTCAGACTGCAACCAAATCAGCGATGTCGGCCTTTCACACATCAAAGGCCTAACCCGCCTGAGAAACCTCAGCCTCTGGGGGCCCCGAATCACCGACGAAGGCCTACAACATCTCTCCGGAATGACCAACATGGTCGCAATCTCCTTCCAAGATTGTGGCGTGACCGATAAAAGCTTCACCGCCCTCTCCGGAATGACCAAACTCAAGGAGTTCGATATCTTCCGCACACGTGTCGGAAATGACGCCCTCGCTGCGATCTCCGGAGCAAAAGAGATGGCCAAGATGAAACTGCGCGACTGCGGAATCACCACGAAAGGGATCGTTGAACACATCGGCAAGTTCCCCAATATCACCACCCTCGACTTGAGCGAAACAACGATCAAAGATGCTGCCCTCGTCGAAATCGGCAAACTGGAAAAACTCGAAGACCTAAACCTATGGCACACCCGTGTCTCCGATAGTGGTCTTACCTCCCTCGTCGATTCAAAACTCAAGCGACTGAACCTCGATGATACCAACATCGGAGATGCTGCCCTCGAACACATCTCGAAAATCGAAACCCTCGAATTCCTTCACATCGGAAAAACCGCCGTCACCGATGAGAAGATAGGCGAGTTGGCGAAGCTGACGAATCTCAAAGACCTGATCCTGACCAACACAAGCCTAAGCTCAAAAGCAGTAGAAGCCCTTCAGCAAAAATTACCCAAGACCAAGATAAAATTCTAAGCGATTCGTCTTGACACCCCCCAGGATGTTTTCGTAATTCCATTGATGTTGCAGAAAAACTGCCTAGCAGTTCTCAACACGGAAATACCACATAAGCTCTATCGTCGGCCAAGCGTTTGCGGGAATGCTTGTCCGGCCTTTCTCCTGGGTTGGAGCAGCATAGAACCGAAGGACTAGCGGTTACTGGGTCAATCGCTACCAACGGTGCTTCGCGATAGAGCTTACGACTGTGCCCCGGTGCGTTTCTTCGAAGCACACCGGGGCCAGAGAACAAATAAAGCCCTAGTGCGGTACAGATACCTCACTAGGGCTTTTTCTTGTTGTCGTTAATCTAGCCTTATGACTACTGGACTGTCCCATGTGGCTTATCGCGACCAAGGCGAACGCCATGGAAACGACTTCTTCGGTACACCCACTTTACCTTGTGGCTTCGAGACCGACTGCGATCCTGCACCCCATCGCACGCCCGCACTAGGCGTCGCTGAACTACGCGACGACGAACCACTCGGCTTCGTTTCGAAAAACCCCTTCTCTGGCTGGAACTTTCGCGATATCGGATCGCGAACTCCCGCTTCAACGGACACCGAAAAGAACGCAGCAACCATCAAACCCAACACTGCTACTCTTGCTCTACGCATCATTCTGTTCTCCTGGGAGAGGAAAGAAACATCCTTGTTTCGGTGGAGCCCCAAAACGCTTGAGAACTCCTTCCGGAAAACTTTTCACATCCAGGAACTAGCAAGCGATGTGCCGAAAGGACGGACGCAAATTGCAAAAGAACTCCATCGCACTACCGCTTCACGAAATCCTCATGCAAATGAACGAGATCAAGCCCCCAAGGAAATCCGAACCAAACCGCGTGGAACAAAAAACCAATTGTTTCACAGGGAATTCACCCAAAACGTGACCACTCCAAGCGACCGAATCACTCCACTTCTGTTGACGCAATCACACCGACGGTAAACTGCAGATGATGAAAAGATTTCATAAAACTGCGCCCCGTGCATTCATTTCTCCCGCCTAGTACAATAGAAAAAAATGAAAACAAGAGACAACAGAGCAAGAGACAACACAGTAACAGACACACTGTAGGTTCCTTCTACTCAAGGATATTGCCACATGGTCATCGCAGCTTGGTTCGCCGACCCGATCGCCACTATGCCGGGTCCCGCATTCCTCCTCTTCTACTCCATCCTCTTTGTCGCCGCGATGATTGCCCTGCGACGACGCATCAAGTCCCTCAACGCTCAATCCGATTCACTTCCACCCCTCAAACTCCCCGATAAAATCGATCCCTATCAAATTGCATTCCTTCGAGGAGGCGAAAACGAAGTCCTTCGCACCGCTATGGTTAAACTAGTCGATCAAGGCGCAATTACCCAAACCCTCCCCACAAAAACCCTTGCAAAATGGTTTTCCACGAAGCCAAACAC
>JBIJCS010000457.1:0-4141 GCA_044344575.1 Pirellula sp.
CGGAGGGTAGTTTCCATTGTTGAGCGAGATGTTTTGCGACAGTGGCGTAGCGTTCGACGGGCCACATTTTCGAGGGCCATCCTGCGCCGATATTGAGGATAGCGAAGGGGCGAGAGCATGATTCGCCGAGATTTTGGCGAAGCAGTTCCTGAGCGACATCGTCTTCGATTTTTTGGTTTACGGGGACTTTGTAAAGTCCGGGTGGGTTTTCGATCCCCAGGGGTTTGAGGAGTTCTAGACCGCGAGTGACAACGTGATTCGCTTGGGGTTTGATCAGGATATTGTTTAAGATGCCGCTGAGTTCGCGGCCTTCGAATTCAGATTTTGCGAACCCGATTCGTTGTTTCGCGCCGGAGAACCAACCGATCAGGGAGCTTTTGGTGAGACCTTGAGCGTCGATAACGATATTTGGTTTCCAAGCTCGGACACGGGACAAGAATTTGAAGTAGGACCTCAGTGACTTCAGGTCGGCGTTGCTCAGTACGATCAAGTCATCGAGGTCGGGGTGTCCTCGGAGGATGTCTGCGGCGCTTGTTCCGACTACCCAGCCAATTTTTGCGTCTGGAAATTTATTTCTCAGGGCACAGAGCACAGGTAGGTTTAGGATAGTGTCGCCGACTGCCGAGAGTCGCACGATGAGGATACGGTTTTGCATTGATCAATGAAACTCCTCCGCATCTGCGACGGGACGATTTTCGCAAGCAGTGAATCGTGGGGGACTAGAAGAAGCATTTGGTGCAGTTGCTGCACAATGGGATTTCAGATTGACGGCTTTGGCGGTGCAAGGTGCGTAGTTCGCCGTAGCGCGAGTTATTCCAGATGTCGATCATCGGAGTATCCATGACATTTCCGAGTACTTCTTTTCCGCTATAGTCCAAGCAGCAGAGGGCTACATCGCCGTTGACGAGGACGGTCATGGTTCTCCAGAGGCGATCGCAAGGTTTGCGGATACGTTGTTGTTCGGCATCTCCAAGAGCACCACCCCAGTTATGGATATGAGTGAAGTCGATATGATCTACGACTCCGGAGAGCATTTCTTCGGTTTGTTTTCGGTTAGACGTTTGGCAAGTTGCAGCGACGATGATTGGCGTTTTCATTTTTGCTTCGTCGCGTAGTTTGCGAAATGCCTTCACGTTTTCGACGACTTTGGCGTGGTCTAGTCCGATCCGTAGGAGGTTGAATTCCTTGGAGTCGGAGCCATCGATACTGATCTTGATTTCATCGACACCGCTGTGGAGCAAGCGTTTTGCGAGGTCCCCTTTGAGCAGATCGCCGTTCGTAAAGATTTTTACGCGAGGAATACCTTGTTCTTTGCAGTACTGAATACGTTCTGGGAGTTGTTTATCGATTAGAGGTTCGCCATAGCCGTGCAAGTGGACGAGACGGACACCGCCGTCGACACATTGTTTTACGACGCGTTCGAAAACCTCTTGCTTCATGTTGCCTTTGGCTCGTCCGATCGATGATCGGGGGCAAAAAACGCAATCGGCTTGGCAGTGATTCGTGGTTTCGATGCGTACGGTCTTTGGAAAAGACTGACGCAGCAGTGTCATCGTGTCAGCGATTACATACGAAGCAACGGAACCGACGGTACCGATGATGGATTGTCCAAGTGCAGTCATGCCAACTTCCTTTCTGACATGGAAAAAACCCTTTGAGGTCACTAGCAATCGCACAACGCAGCACCATTTTGGTGTGTGTTTCTTTTGGATTGCGAGGAACAAGCGGGGTTAAAATTTATTGATGTTCTAGTCGTTCCCTTTCCATGGGGGCGACAGGTTAGTGCTGTGTAGCATTACGCGCGGCAGGATAGCGAATTTGTAAAGTCTGCGTCAACTGCGATTTGAGTTAACGAGAGGGCAATCCAAAATTCAGTCCTGGGATTGGTGTTGTTGGTAGGTAATCTTGGGTTTCATCTTTGATTTCTTCGATGGTATCGTTGATTCGAAAGGAGAATTCTTTTTCGTCGAAACGGACTTCGGTGGTTGGATCTTTGAATTCGATTCTTGTCATCAATTCAAATGCGTTTCCTTGGGCTTCGCTCGATTCACGGCGTTGGAAATACTCGATGATCATTGGGAAATAGGGGAATTTTGCGGAGCGGTTGAGCGTTAAGCGGGCTTCGGAAGGAAGGTGAGGAGAGGTAGCTCCAAGGATGCTATTCATGTTATCGACAGGTGCATTTCCGGCGATTCTCGTCGGTTCGGTACGTAGGCGGCCGACGAGTTGCCAAACGTCGGCTCCTGCAATTTTGCCGGATACGGCTTTGTACCAGTTGTAGCGGTGGTACAAACCGCGCAATAACTCGGCTTGGCCTCCGACTGCGAGCATCAAGTGGACTTCGGGTCGGGAATCTGGATATTGAAGACCGCTGGGAATATTTTGGAGGACTTGGTCGAGAATGATTCGTTTGGGGGCACCGGATGGAGTTGATTGGGTCCAGAGGATTCGTCCATCCGAGACTTGGATAAAGTCAAAGGCGGTTTCTCCGACGGCCACTCGCGCGGTGTAGCGTAGGCGTCTCATGGGAGTTGTCGCGAGTGCTTCGGATTTAAATTCACCGATCCAGAGAGCTTGTTGTCCGTAGGCTTTTGTGGTTTGTTGCACGCGGCAGGCGATGGATGGTCCCCAGACGGCTTGTCGTACGGCTGCGAGCACGAGTTGATTTGGGTCGGTTGCGACGTTGTTGGTGGTTGCTGTGTTGGTTGTTGAGGCGTTGGAGTTTGAGGCGTTTGTGGGGGTGGATTGCGGGGGTGTTGAATCAGATTTGATCGGGTTGGGATTGTTTCCTAGAGTGCCTTGGGCTTTGAGTTGCTCGAGGGGTAGAAGGATTATTTTCAGGGAGAGGCAGGTCAGGAGGATGGTTGCGAGCGTCAGGGAGAGGCCCTTGAACTTAAAAATGCTAGCAACGGAAAACATCTGATCCATGGTCGAGTTATACCGGTTTTATCAAAGAAACCAAAAGCAAGGTGCCGAACATAGAATCAAGACGCGCCTCAAAAACCGCTTTTGAGGGATATGCAGGCGGATGCTTAGCGATCGAGAGCCGTTGGTTTTAGCCGGCGGTGGGATTGTAAATGCGGAAGCAAGTTCGCGTCCAGGTGGAAAGAATCGACGGAAAGCATCGGTCGCAATTGCTCAGCAGCGAAGCTGGCTGGACCCAAGTTAATCCAAGAGGAATCGCATGAAAAAGGTAAGGTTTTTAAGCGTGATAGCCGCATTGGGTTTGGCTGCACCAAGCTTGGGGGGCGAGCCCGCAATACGACACAACATGCCGCCGGCCGCTCGCTTGGCCGAGCCTGGCCCGATGGTAGGAGGACCTGGACCAGGGGTGTTAGCTCCTGAGACGATTCCGGTGCCGGGTTATGGTGCACCGGCTCCGACGACACAAATATTGTTTAATCAACCGCAGTCGATGCGGATTGCTTACGACGTCGTTGGTGACGGTTCGTTTACCAGTGAGTGTTTGATAGTCCCGGGGCGATTGGAGTTTGCTCAGGGCGGGATTTATCGGTTGAAGTTAACGGACATAGGTGGTCGCGAGGGGGTGGAGTTGTATCCAACGGTTGAAGTTGGGCATTCCAATCCGCGCACTGCGGCTTATTTGGCTCACAATGCGATTTCGATCCAGTTTACGGAAGAGGATCTTGATCAAGCGCTTTCGGGAAATTTTGTGACGAAGGTGATTTACCTTCCGGATCCTGAGTTTCAAGGAGAGGTGATTTCGGGGATCGACACGTTGGTTAGCACGCGGTTGGAGCCAGGATTGGATCCGATCATTGAAGCAGACCGTCGAGGATCGATCCTTGCGATTGTTCGATTGGGTAACAAGGACATTGAGCTTACCGCATCGGCGTTTGCCAATGGTGGAGTACCGGGCCCGATGGGACCTGGAGGGATGATGAATGGTGCTGGTGGGTTCTGTGGTCCGGATGGACGTCCGATTGATCCATCGATGGTACCGCCGAACATGGTTGCGGGGGTGACTGCACCTCAGTATGGAATGACTTACAGTGGTACCCCGATTGGGCTTGCTGGTCCTCCTCACATTCCGTTTGGTCATCCAGCGGGTTTGCAGCAGCATGTGATGAAGAACAAGACTCACATGCACATTCCGGATCCAGTGGACAAGATGAAGATG
>JBIJCS010000458.1:0-4140 GCA_044344575.1 Pirellula sp.
ACCTTCAAATTGCACAGCCGGCCGACGGCAACAAAAACCATTTACATGGACTTCGATGGTTTTACCGCGGTAGGGACGTCATGGAATCGTGCGTATAACATCCAGCAGATTGTTTCTCCGGCCTTCGATCCGGACGGTAACGGTGCGGCTTTTTCGGACAACGAGTTGCGAACGATCCAAGCTGCTTGGCAGAGAGTGGCAGCAGATTTTGCTCCGTTTGATGTCAATGTCACGACGGAGGATCCCGGTGAGGAGGCTTTGGTAAACACGGGTGGCAACGATAATCGTTGGGGGATGCGTGTTGTGATCACGTTAGAGAATTTTTCAAATCAGCCCGTTGGTGGATTTGCATATATCGGAAGTTTCCGATGGGGGTATGAAGGGGCTGGTGCATCGGACACACCTTGTTATGTATTCAATAGTTTTTCGCGTGACGTCTCTGCGGCTGTATCGCACGAGGTAGGGCACTCGCTTGGATTGTCGCACGATGGTACGAATAGCGATAATCCGTTTCAGCAGAACGCTGAATATTATGATGGTCATGGAGGGAGTGTAGAGAACAGTTGGGGGCCGATCATGGGGAGCGGCTACTATCGCAACGTGACGACTTGGGACGACGGCATTTACTATGGTGCCAACAATGGTGGAGCGAATGCGAACTACAATTCGGGGCCCAATGATCTTTCGGTGATTACCAGTACGGCGAACGGGTTTGGTTTCTTGCCCGACGATCACGCGAATA
Source organism: Pirellula sp. (assembly GCA_044344575.1). Lineage (GTDB taxonomy): Bacteria > Planctomycetota > Planctomycetia > Pirellulales > Pirellulaceae > JBKCUI01. The sequence continues at coordinate 743 of JBIJCS010000458.1, forward strand.
CGATTGAATTCGCTCGAGAAGTGACCGGTCCGGTCGACGCATCGGATCGTATTGTGCTTTCGACTTTTGGTACGATCGAGACATCTGCTGATCGAGATGTGATTTGGTTTCAATCGGGCTCAGGGGTGGTTAATCTCTCGATCGATCCTTATATCACCCAGGTTTGGACAAGCCAATCGGACGGGTCGTACCGAGACTCGATCGATAGTGCATTGTTTACTACGGGATTTTGGCCCAACAATCAGGGGAGCAATCTGGACGTACAAGCGACGCTTTACGACGCCTCTGGCAATGTCGTTGCCACTTCCAATCCTGATGGGCTAAGGGCAAGCTTTACCGATTTGAATCTATCGGCGGGTATTTATTATCTGGAAATCGATGGTGTAGGGTTTGGTGATCCTCGCGCGAATGTTCCTACCGGTTACTCAGACTTCGGTAGTCTTGGTCAGTACATGGTCACCGGGTCGATCCCTGTTGCGTTTGGGGTTGCTTTGTCGTCTACGGTTGTCTCGTACATCGAGAACGACCTGCCGATACCACTGACTACGATTGCCAAGGTGATCGATATTGTTCCTGGAGATTACTCGAGTGGAGCGTTGAGTGTAGCGATGGTGCCGCAGTCTGGATCAACCGATTTCATTACGTTGAGAACAGGCGGGTCGAGTCCCTTTTTCTTACAGGGGAACGTGTTGCTCCATAATGGCGAGCAGATGGGGACGTTTCTAAGAAGTTCTTCTACGGACTTCGTGGTGAATTTTACAGCAAATGCCACCAAAGACTCGATTGAGCGATTAGTAGAGCATTTGGATTTCGAAGCTCGTGGAGACGCTCCGGATGTATTCCAACGCAGTGTTCAGTTGGTATTGAACAAGGGTAGTTTTCGCGGGGTGTCGCAGGTACAAGTGCGGGTGCGTGCGGTCAACGACCGGCCGATCGCAACAACGTCATTTATGAACAACATCAACGAAGACGACCGCAGTCCTGCGGGGACAACGGTGGCGCAACTCATTGAGCGTGGTGTGGTTGACGTTGACTTGACGACGGCGACAGGGATCGCGATCAGCGGTGGTAATTCTGGAGGACCAGCGGGCAATTGGCAACTCAATGTGGGGACGGGCTGGAGTGATCTGCCGAGTGTATCATCAACTTCGGCACTGGTTCTGGGGCCTACTGCTCAATTGCGTTTTCTACCGGCTGCGAATTACTTTGGGCCTGCTCCGGATTTGATGTATCTAGCACTTGATCCGACTTACACGGGAAGTTTCAGCGACGGCGGCACGTTATGGTTCGTTGATATTGGGCAAGTGCAAGCTCCGGATTCGATTTCTTCCGTGGCGGCTGAGATCAAGCTGTTCGTGCAGCCGGTCAATGATGCACCGTTTGTGGTTCCGCCGACTCCATCGGCCAGTGGCGTTCAAGATGCATTTTTGCAATTCGTGATTCCTAGTGGGTTATTCCAAGACATCGACGATACGGTGTTGAGATATAGCGCATACACTTCGCCCGGTGTGCCACTTCCGTTATGGTTGCGATTTGATCCGTTGACACGGACATTCTCAGGAACTCCGGGGAATTCGGATGTGGGAATGCGTCAAGTGTTCGTGCGGGCGACCGATGGTGCAGGTGCCGCTGCGGAATCGCCGGTATTGATTGATATAGCGAACGTCAACGATGCACCGACGAACATTGAGCTTCTTGGTGTTGCAATTCCGGAGAACCTTCGCGGGGCGCGATTGGGGCGGCTATTGGCAACGGATCCCGATCCAAACGATTCGATTCAGTGGACTACGGACGATCCTCGATTTCTTTTGAAGGACGACGAACTGTTTTTGGCTCCGACGGTAGCATTTGACTTCGAAGCATCGCCAACTGCACGTGTCTTGATCCGTGCGACGGATAATGGGACGCCACAATTATCTTACGAAAAGGAGATTGTGATTACGGTATCGGACGTTAACGAGTTTTCCCCTAATCTTGAGCCTATCGCGTTTGAGGTGTCAGAGAATGCTGCCGGTGGGACGACGGTTGGTCGCATCGTTGCTACGGATGCCGACACCGCGAATACCGTTCGCTATCGATTTTTTGGAAATCCGCCAACGCAGTTTGCGCTTGATCCTGTAACAGGTGTATTGAGTGTTAGACCCAATGCAGTTTTAGATTTCGAGAGCAATCCGCAGTTTCGATTTTTTGTCGAAGCCTTCGATAACGGTACACCCAGCCTTTCGACTTGGACGTCTGCGGTGGTGTCTTTGATTGACGTCAATGAATTTGCGCCCCAGATCACAACCACATCGCTCAATGTGTCGGAGGTTCAGTCGGTGGGAGCTTCGTTTGGACGGATCCAAGCGACGGATGGAGATCGTCAAAGCGTTGTATTTTCGCTACCGGCGAATGAGACACGCTTTGCGATTCAGCCGAACACGGGGGATTTGAGTGTATTGCGAACTGGTGTATTGGATTTTGAACGGAGCGCAACGGAGTTTGTCACCGTCATCGTGACCGATACGGGAGTACCTGCGTTGCAAAGTCAGCATGTGATCCGAATTCAAGTCCTTAACGTGAACGAACCTCCAACGAGTGTTTCGGTTCCAAATGGCCGAGTGCTTTCGAACGTGACAGGATGGGACCTTGGGCCAATCAGTGTGGTCGATCCGGACGGTCCAACTCCGTATTCAGTCATCGCGCTCGATCCTCGCTTCGAAGTCGTCAATAACTCTTTGCGGTTGTTACCAGGAGTCTACTTCTCCGATGTTGATCCGCTTGTGACAAGCGTAAATCTGATGCTGACCGATACCGTCGGTGGGTTGGTTCGGCAATTGAGTTTGCCGATCGAGCGTGTTGAGAATCCTGCACCGTGGCGAAATGTGATGATGCCTTGGGACGTGAATCGTTCGGGTTCGGTAGATCCATTAGATGCGTTGGTTCTCGTCAATGCGTTTAACAAGAACCCAAGCGGAACGCTGACGAATCCTCGCAGTAGCGACTCCCTTTCCGAGCCGGACGTGGACGTTGATGGTGACGGCCAGTTGACACCCCTGGACGTTCTTGCGGTCGTCAATCGCATCAATGGAGTTGGAGGGGCTCAAGGCGAAGGATCTTCGGAGGTGAGTTCCTTGGCTGGAGTAGCTGCACCGCCACCGCGGCGAATGGAAACGCCAGTGGATTTGTATTTTGCGAACTGGGATTCCGAGGAAGACAGGCTAGAGAGTAACACGGGGGTTGTGCGTCGGAATTGGCGTAGTCGTCGGTAGTTGTAGCCACCGTTCGCCAGCCGGTGGAGATCCGTAGTGGAGATTTTCCTGGCGACATCCACCGCTTGGCAGCGGGTGGCTACGAAGGGTGCCGTTCTCCCGTAGCCACCGTTCGCCAGATGGTGGGGCTCCGTAGTGGAGATTTTC
>JBIJCS010000459.1:0-4139 GCA_044344575.1 Pirellula sp.
CAAAAAGACGGTGCTCAAAAAGACGGTGCGCAAAAAGACGGTGCGCAGAAAGACGGTGCGCAGAAAGACGGTGCGCAGAAAGACGGTGCGCAAAAAGAAGGTGCGCAGAAAGACGGTGCGCAAAAAGAAGGTGCGCAGAAAGAAGGTGCGCAAAAAGAGGACTCGCAGAAAAACGATGCAGAGAAATCCAAGTCCGAACCAAAGGACTCAAACCCAACGGAAAATCCTGACCCATCCATGAAGGATCCACAACAAAACGACAAACCAAACGAAAATAATCCAAATAACCCGCAAGACAAAAACAAGGATCAAAACACCGACCAACAAAACGAATCCCAACAGAGCGAATCTCAACAGAGCGACGAAGAAGAACAATCGGACAGCGCCGATCGCAAACCAAAATCAAAACAAGAACAAGCGCGCGACCGTGTGCAAAAAGCCCGGAAACGGATGCAGAAAGCCGAAAAGAACCTGCGAGAGAATAAACGCAAGGATGCTGTTGAAGAACAAGAGAAGGCCGAAGAAGAGTTACAGCAAGCCATCGCCGAACTCGAGAAGATTCTCAAACAACTTCGAGAAGAAGAAATTGAACGCACATTAGTAGATTTGGAAACACGTTTAAAACGTATGGCAGAATGGGAACGCACAATACGTGATCAATCCGAAAAACTAGCCAACCTCGCCGGCGAAGACCGCGATCGGCAGTTGGATATCCAAGCGAATAAATTGGCGACGGAACAACTGAAAGTAGCCATGGAAGGCCAACGGGCTATGTTGCTGTTGAAAGATGAAGGATCCAGCCAAGCGTTTCCGGAAGCCCTCCAACAAGTCATCAACGATGCGCAGCTAATCGTCAAACGATTGAACGCCGCAGACCTCTCGGTGAACACCTTGGCGATCGAAGACGAAGTGATCGGTGCATTAGACGAGATGCTCGAATCACTCCAGGAAGTCCAGAAAAAGCGAGAAGAAGAAAAACAAAACCAACGAGATGGCGGAGGCTCTGGTGGCGGAGGAGAACCAGAAGAACCGCTCGTTGGAAAAATCGCTGAACTGCGACTGATCAAGACCCTGCAACTGCGGGTCAATCGCCGGACGGACCGTCTTGCCGATCAATCCAATAATAAAGACGACCTGATCGGAGAAGTCGCCGACCAAAAACTCCGCGAAGAACTCCTCGAACTCTCCAGCCGACAACAAAAGATTCAAGGAGTCACGCGAGACATCTTGCTCGAAGCCAGCAAAAAGTAACCATTTACACCCTCCCCGTAGGGTGCGTGAAGCGGTTGCGACTGCCAAGCTACCGGCACCCAACCGTACACCAATACACTCGACTCAACGGCCACTCATGAAGCCCCCAACCGCGAAACGCACCAAGCGGCATTTATCGCGTTCAATGCGGCTGTCCACCGTCTGGCGAACGGTGGCTACTTCTTTGCGTCAGATCGTTTAGAGCATCGCGGAGGGGATGCCACCAGGATAGCCAACGGTACGTATGCCGAAATCCACCGTCTGGCGAACGGTGGCTACGGACGTGCGCCTCCCGCCTCCCGCCTAAGGCCTAAGGCCTGAGTCCTACCTCTTCACATCCACTTCCAATCGCAACACCGCTTGATCCTGGAATTGCATCGACATCCGAACACGCTCAAACAATTCCATCACCGTCGATATCCGCTCCAAATCCCGCTTCGCCTCCACGCGCGTCTTGCCATTCTCTAACATGCTCTGAGCAATCAAAGAATTACTATTCATCTCCAACACACGCTGCAAAGCAGCTACGTCAAGACTCATCCAAGTCTGATGCTCAGAGTCTGTGCCATCTCCCGAAGGCTTCGCTAACTGCTCCGTCAACGTCTTCGCCAACTCTCTCTGACTCGAAAGAACCACCAAGTCCCCTACAAACGCGATCGTCGGCTCGAAATTGAACTGAATCGGCAATCCCGATGAATAATCCTTTTCCTCATCCATCACATATTGCGCCCAGTAAATCGATCCGCTTTCCCCAGCCTCACTCCCCAACTCCAACTGCGGTTGCCCTTCCTGTGCCCCTGCAACATTCAAGAAACCAACAAAGCTCTGAAACGTTCGCTTGAGCTCCCGCTGAAGCTTCCCCTCTCCCTTCAATTTCCCCACCAACGCAAATCCGGGTAGTCGCAACGCCGGTTGCAAATCACCCTCCGAACTCGTTCGCGGCTCGGAAACCACCATTCGAATCTCCGGCTCAATCGCACCTAAAATGTCCTCCCCAAAATCACGCCCCGAAAACAACGTGGTCAACGTCGCATCCGCTTGCGCTAACTGATCGTTGACATTCTGATCGAACAAGTCACCTGCACGGAGCCACAACTGACTCAAATCCCGATACGTCCCCATCGATGCCAGCGATGCAAATGCTCCTTGCTCAAACTCCTTCGGCGCACGACCTCGAGCCTCAGGCCCCACATAATGCAATCTCGCATCTCCAAACCAACTCGACTCCGTCGGCGCCCAAAACTGCATCTCCATTCCCTTCTCCCCAAACCCGAATGTACCAAGCCCCACATCCGCATTCGAAAAGACACTCAGCCATCCCCCCAAAAGTAACTCGGCCCCAAAGTCTTTTGCTTGGCCTCGAAACAAATCATTCCCCTTCGCTAACTCCCTCAAGCTCTTCCAATCCACCATTGCGTAAGCTTGCGCCGATGAACGAAACGTACCCACGGAATCATCGATGCCAACGGCAGAGTCCGATGCCTCTCCAGACGAATCCCTCTGCACTAAAACTTGCTCAGCACGGCGATACCAATCCACATCGGATAAACTAGGTCCTCGGTCTAATTTGCGATCCAAAATTGCCTTGAGCGTCTCCCCCTCATTGCTGAGAATCAACCACTCTCCCGCCTGCGCAAAAACCGCATTCTGAATCTTGTACCCGCGAAACCCACGATACTCCGCTTCCTTCACCGGATCCGGATTCCCCTTCGACTTCGCATCCTTACGCAAAAAGCCCAACCCTTTCTCCAAATAATCCGTCAGCCACTCCTCACCCTCCGTGCTTAGCAATAAGGCTACACCCTTGGTATCTTTGTCAATTGCAAGATAGGCTCCACCCGTCGTGAGCGACTGAGCTAAACGATCAAGCTTCATACCTAAAGCGAACTCAGCAATCGTGATGCCACCTCGCAACTGCAATGCCTCAGGTGTCCTCCAAAGCTTCTTAAACGCCTCCGTCTTCTGGATCCCAACAACGACCGGATGCTCTAGCCATCGAGCACTTGAGTCTAGCCTTCCAAACAAAATCGTTCCTTCCGGTAACCACATCTGCGGTCCCTGCGCTTGAACCTGTAACGTTGCAACCGCTTCCTGCGCCTCCTGACCATACGCACGGTGAACACCTTGAACGACAGGGGCGAACACCAAAAGCCCCGATGCCAAAACGTTCCACAACCTTCGTCGCAACCCGCGACACTTCCTGCTGATACGTTGCATGGTTTGCCTATCAATGAGGATTCAGGACTCAGAACAGCGAAATGCTATTCCTTGGTCGATGAGTCGATGGGAAGACTAGTCAGATGCACCAAAGCCTGACGCAACTCGCGAACCTTCAGTGGCATCGGCATCAACACATGCCGCTCAGAAAGCTTCGCTCCACGAATAATGTGCTGCTGCTTGGGATCCACCAACAAAATAGCAGGAATATGCTTCGTGTGCTCCTCAACAGCCAATTGATTGAACGCATCCAACGCAAGATTCCCTAAATCAGTAGCACACATCACCACACAATCTGCTACCGCTAACTCACCCGGCGCGAACTTCGCCAAAGCCCGCTCCGGATCACTAAACACTAATACGCGATATCCCCGTTTCTTCAGCTTCTCGCGGAGCAAGTCCTGTAACTCAGCCTTGTTCTCCACCACCATCACCGTCTTGCCCTGACCCTCCAACACATCCTCGACTTCTTCCGCATCCCCACTACGCGCCGCTACAGCACTCGCCGAAGGTGCACTCCCCCCCTGTGGAACTTGGCTGTCCCTCTGCAACTTTTTGATCGCCGTATCGATATCCATGAGCATCTGACCCGGCGTCTGATACCGCTTCTCCGGATTGAACTCCATCGCCTTGTTGCATATCGCATAAATGCTTTCAGGCATCCCAGGAGC
>JBIJCS010000055.1:0-14080 GCA_044344575.1 Pirellula sp.
ATCAGACCGAGTGCCATTCCAAGTGTTTGCCGCAAGCCCTTTCGAAGCGATCCATGACGATGGAAAGAACGTTGCCAAAGTGTCCGAGATGAACGCATTTTTTTGTTCCGGTAGGAAGGAGTAGTCCATAAAGATTTCGAATCCGATCAGGCATGGACCGCTCAACCGAATGAGTGTCCAAGACCATGCATCAGAAGCCAACAACAGTCGTTGATTATAACCGAAACCGCCAGTCTTTCAGCACCCGTTCGAGAGGGACCCAACCGCCTCCAGCACCCCTGAATACCATTGACTTTGCTAGCAAAACACATTCTGGCTTCTTTTTTAGAAATCAGCTTTCGAGCCGCATATTCGACTTGACGAACCGGGTATCGATGGGACAAGTTGATACAGATCGATGCACAGACAACCAATGGAATGGTTGATCAGACAAGGCGTCGATCATCGTCAGACTTTTAAGCACTTGCATAACACTTGTTCGGGCACGGAGGCCTTCCCAGTGGACTTCTCAGCATCGCACGCCATTTCACTACGTGAACTCTTCCCAACAGCGCAAATCATCGGTTCCGATGACATCCAATGTGCGGCCTGTGACCAGTACCCAGAATCTCATCAGGAGCAATGGGTATTTGCCTCGGGTATGTCACCTTGGTCTGCCCCTGAACGAGACGTGTTAACGGCCCAATCGAACGGCGCGATCGGCATTTTGACCGAACAGTATTTGCCAACCTCATTACCGCAATGTATCGTCCCGAATGTCCCAGATGCGTTCGCACAGCTCGCGATGCAACTTGCAGGGGCACCTTGCCAGAAGATCTTAACAATAGGGGTCGTCGGTACGCATGGCAAAACGTCCGCGTCCCTAATGATCGCGTCGATGCTCAAGCGAATTGGAAGAACCGTCGCTTATCATACTTCGCTTGGTGCCTCGACTGGAAAACAAACTGGATTGGCTTCCGATGCAAACGCAGATGCAATGGTCTTAGCAGCATGGCTTAAACAAAGCGTCAGCGAAGAGGCTCCGGCGGCGGTTTTGGAGATAACCGATGAGATGCTCAAGTCGCATGCTGCGGCTGGAATCCGATTCGATGTGTTGGTATTCACTTCGCTGCGACGAACACAGCGAGCCGATTGCTTACAAGCGCGTGGCATTGAAAACGCAATGAGCCAATTAGTCGACCAGCTAAAGGAACATGGAGTTGTCCTGGTCAATGCGGACGACGCGAGGCTGAATCGATGGGCGGCACGTTGTTGCCCGGAAGCGATCTCCTATGGATTGGATGCCCAAGCAGACGTGCAAGGGAAGCGAATGCATGCCATGCGTGGCGAACAGTCCCTGATGGTATCGGCGGGGAACTGTGTCGCCCCACTGACCAGCACCATTCTCGGTGACCACAATGCTCGGCACATGCTGAGCGCAGTAGCCGTAGGTTACTCGCTAGGTCTGGAGCTTTACGAAACCGTCTGTGGTGTTGAGAGACTTCAGCGTATACCTGGACGATTGCAACGCCTCACCTGCGATCACTCCACTTCGATTTATGTCGACAGTGCCGACCAAGCAGATCGATTGGCAGTTGCACTGCATACCTTGAGCAAAGATGGCACTCCCGTGACTTGTGTGGCAGAAGTCCCCGATGCTGCAACCCCAGAGCAACTAGCTGCATTTGGTCGTGTACTTGAAAAATCAGCTTCGTACGTAATTCTTACGCAAACCCGCCGCAGCGTGCGCTTTGGCCAAACCGCGATGTGGCAGGTTCTCGACGGGTGTGAACGCCCAGGTTCTATTCAAATCGTCCCTAATCGACGCGCAGCGATCGACCTTGCGATCCGTTCCACTCGGCCTGGAGAAGCGATCTTGCTGGCCGGCTGGGGTGCCGATCGCTGGACGACCGAAAAGTTTCCTAAACCGCAAACCGATATGGAAGCAGCAGCAGAACTTCTGCAAGAATTTGCCAACGAGCCAACAGCCCCGGCAGTCGAAATGCCCATTCCTTCCCTCAAGATCTTTCGAGGAATGGCTGGCTAGAAGCCCTAAGACGGATTGCGTTTGCGCGTCGGGGCTTCTTTGCCGTCTTGACGCGCAGACGGAGCGGTGTCCTCCCACTCTTTGACCATCGCCGTTCCATCTTCACGCACACTTTGCAACTGCGCGATCCGCCGTTTAGCACCTTCTAGTTGCCCATGGCAAATCTGAATCGCTTCGACCGCCTTGGCATATTCGGAAAGCATTTCCTCGAGTGGCAATGTTCCACCTTCCAGCTTGCGTACGATTTGTTCAAGCAACGTCATGGCTTGCTCAAAGGTCAAGTTGGAATTCTCGTCGGATGATTTCGATTTAGCCATGACTAGTATTGCTTTCTGCAGTGCTGCACTGATAACCAGAGCCCGTTATGGTAACGTGTAATAGACTGCCGGCGGTAGCGCAAATTTGGCGGGCAACGGAAGGTTGCTGTCTCGCTCTTGCGGATCTAGTTTCTGCTGCCAAGTTTGGTTTAACGTTTCGATGCGATCTCCCGCAAACACGATCGGGCTCTGACGTGTCTCTTTACCGATCGGGATTTGAGACCGATTCGAGATATCCATTTCGACAACCAGTAAATTGGTATCGTCGTTGCCGTAAGTCTGTTTGGAAACGATCTCAAAATGATCCACTCTCGTCGGAGTCGCTGAACGTTGCAGAGCATTCCCATTTAGCCATGCATTACGAATTTTCGGATGAAACAAAGTAACCTCGTTTGCGAAAGCCTCCGGTGGGATTCTAAGCGAGCATCGCAAAAAAATAGCATTTCGTAGGGCTGGCTCATTCGACCCACCATTAGATGCGACTTCAGGTTTCAAACTGTCTTCCCGGTCTAAATTTGTTCCAAACCATCGCTCACTAAACGCTTGCCATTCGACCATTTCCCAACCTTTTTGCTGAGGTACCTGTGGAAGTATCTCGTGCGGCAACAGATCCTTTTTTGGCCGCTCATCTTTAGTGAATACGACGGGGCCCCCGCGGGTAACCTGATCACTTGTGATTGTCGGACAAATCACTTGTTCGATATAAGCGATCATCAGATCGTTTCCAGAATAGTGATCCACATAAGGCCAAGCGGCTGGATTGTACATGCAGTCGGTCAGATCACGAACAAGGACCACATCCATATCGTTCTCGACCAGTTGTCGCAAACCAAACGGACGGCCAATCACACACATGTTGGTATGAACACCGATCATGAGGACATGCTCAATCTGATGGTGTTTTAGAATCGCCCAGACTTCGTCACCTTGATCGCTGATGTAATCGACTCCAGGATCGATGCGCAATGCATCGTTCTGCGATTTCCAAGGTAGATTTGGGTTCCGCCCAAGTTTTTCAAGTTGCTTGGACCACCAATCTCGTCGCTCAAGCTCATGATCATCTCCTCCATCGGTCTGATCGAGAGGGTAGAGCTGCCCAACCTCTTGATCGATACGGCAATTCCATGATGCGATGCGAAGAGGTAGATTCTCCTTAGGTAACTCGAGGGCTCTGGTTCGCCCTGGATGTGTTTCATAAAATGGCATGCAGTCACTCGGAGAATGGATAATGATCGATCCCGCCCGTCGCGTAGTCGCGAGCAACGAGTTCATCTGCGGCAACATCTCTTCAAGTCGTCGAACTGCGGTCAAACTATGATGATAATCCCACACATCGCAGACGATGACAGCCGTCTTTTTCGGATCCCACTGCGCTACTTGCTCAGACCGCCGATAGCGTTTTTGTCCGTTCTCATCCAAAGCAGGATCAAGTTCTGTTTTGCGTTTTTTCAGGTGGTACACGATATCTTTTGGGGCATTGGTAGAGGAAGTCAACTTCGGTTTGCGTTCCTGAACCTTTGGAGTCGGCTTTGTCTTAAAGCCGACCACGGTCCATTGATAGACTCCCGCACAAAGCACGATCACAGCCACGATCATCCGAAAAAATTGAACCCACTTGCTAAAAGGAGTTAGGCCAGATGCCCGGTTTTCTGCCATCAATGGGTCCCTTCTTTTTCGACTAAAATATCCATGTTCACCCAGCATCGCTCTTCGAATCGAAGAATGAGTATAACAAACCAAACCGTGGGAACTACGGAGAACATCAATCCTACGTAGCGGACCAGGGGGCCGGGACCTTGCACAGGGCGTTCGCCTGAGGTATCCTCTAAATCTCTTGGAAATCACATCGCGGGTGTAACTCAGTGGCTAGAGTGCTAGCTTCCCAAGCTGGAAGTCGTGGGTTCGAATCCCATCACCCGCTCTCTTAGTTGGTCGTTCATTAAGTCGTTTCGGCAAGTCGTTTCGGCAAGTCGTTTCGGCAAGTCGTTTCGGCAAGTCGTTTCGACGGCAAGATCGACAACGTCCGTTCGATAATTGGATTGGCTGCAACGCTTTTACAACCAAGGCCAATCATTTCCAAGGGCCCGCTTCTGTTCCGCATGAAGCTGTTCGATGCCTTGTTTCGCAAGTTTCAGCAAGGAGTGAAGTTCATCATCATCAAAGGTAGCTTCCTCACCCGTCCCTTGTATCTCTACAAACTTATTGCGTCCCGTCATTACAACGTTCATGTCCACATCGGCCCGAACATCGCGCAGGTAATCTAAATCCAAACTTGGTTGGCCATCGACAATCCCAACGCTGATCGCTGCGACGCTATCGCGCAGGGGATAGGCATCTGCACTCACCCCTTTGAATACCGAATTTATCGCGTCGATCAATGCGATCATCCCTCCCGTAATCGCGGCGGTACGAGTCCCTCCATCCGCTTGAAGCACATCGCAGTCAATGGTCAACGATCTCTCTCCGAGTTTCTCAAGGTCGGCAATCGCGCGGAATGATCGACCGATTAGACGTTGAATTTCTGTTGTTCGCCCGTCTACTTTTCCACTTCGCTCTCGAGATTTACGTTGCGGTGTACTACCTGGCAGCATGTTGTACTCGGCTGTAATCCAACCTTTCCCTCTCCCAACCATCCATTCTGGAACTTTGTTTTCCAAACTTACCGTACAGAGCACCACTGTCTCACCGCAACGGTAAAGGACACTACCAGGAGTGGTCCTTGTAAACCCTCGAATAATTTGGACCGGTCGGATGGTGTGGCTCATGGACTCCCCGCTTTGCCTTGGATAACCAATTGAATTTCCCTCTCACTGAGAGTTCGGTCAAACATCAACAACTCGTCGAGGTCACCGATGTACTCGATTCCGATCATGATGGCGGTTTTGTCCAAATCCCAGGTAAATTTCATAGGATGATTCAACCCACCTTGCGGCTTTCCATCCAGATAAAGGATCGCGTTGGCGGGCTTGTTGCCAGGCGCGTTCACACCGTCAAAAGTAAATGCGACGTGCTTCCACGCTGTCCGCGTAAAGCCTGGTTTCTTGACCGTGACCATGGGACGCTTGTCCACTGGCCATTTCTCCCATGGGGTATTTTCTGGGTTCCAATACGTTAAATCCGAAAAAACACCTAACCGAAAATCTCTCGGTAGATCTTTATCAAAGTCGACAAAAAACGCCCCATCATTCCACGCCTTCTGCGTGATTTGAATCGGATCACAGTAACCAGGCTTGAGATCCTGATCTGCGTCAAGCCTCATCCAGAAAGCAACGGTACCAGCCCACCCCTTTTGGAAGTTCCCGCCAACGCCGTAGGGCAGGACTTCACCTCGATAACAGATCACCTTCGGGCTCTTATCTGCAAAATGGATGCAATCACCCGAGACTCCCTTCCCCTTCTCGATCGTCACATCCGACCGATGAATACCAGCTGTCCACTCTTTGCGTGCGAGCGATTCCGTGGTGAAGACCCTTCCATCTCCGCGCTTGACTTTCGCATCCGCCGTCCCGTCAAACGAGGCTCGGAAATACAATGCCGTCTGCAACGTCTCTATGTCAGCTTCTTGGGCATGGCAACGTGATTCAACGACGCCAAAGATCGGCAAAGCTACTAGCGTAGCCAGCAAAGCCTGAACCAAATTTCTCTTTTGCCACACTTGCTTTCCCCCTATGATTTTCACTATTTCCCCAATCACTTTCACGGCTGCTGCTCCTCTCGGTTCACGCTAGGAGTCTTGCCAGGAACACAACGTACTATACTCGATTCCACAAAGAATATCAGCTACATTCGCGATCCCGCCCCTAACCCTCTTTCCGCTTCCATCACCTGATGCAAAGTGCATTGCCCCACGAACCGAACACGAGAATTCCCATGTCTGAGAAACCTGACCAAGTAGTTTCCCTCGAAACATCCCAGTCCATCGAACGCTATGGTGTTTCTCAACGTTGGTCCGATTTAGTTGCACATCGCGGCGTGGCTTACTTTGTCGAAGTTCCCGATGATCCAACAGCAGATGCAGCTTCTCAGTTCTCCCAAGTCCTCCAGCAAATCGATGCAAGATTAGCTTTGGTGGGAAGCACACGCGAACACTTGCTTTCCGTACTTATTTACCTGCCAAACCCAGAGGACTTGCCGTTGTTCAATTCCCTTTGGGATGCTTGGGTACCAAAGGGACATGCACCGAGCCGGGCATGTGTCCATGCTCAGCTAGCAGCGCCTGGATACCGCGTCGAGTTGATTTTGACTGCGGCATGCAATACAAGCAAACCAACCTAATTGTGCTTCTCATCATTCGCACTGTGCTACAGAAGTTTTTTGGCATTCTCTGCTTCGTTACGCCGCTAATCAACGCTGCAAAAGCTTTAGAATGTCGAAGATTGGTTTATTGAATCAGTGCGGATTCAAGCAATCGAAGCGCCTCTAATTCACGATCACCGGCTGTCTTGAGGATGATGATCCGATGCCGTTCCAATTCCGATTGTAGGAGCGTCGCGTCAATCATGTGCTTGCGACTCCAGAGGATCGCAAGCTCCAGAAGGCTATGATTCGCGCGATTCCAACCCCAGAATGTTCTGTCGTAAAGGCAAGGGCCTGCGGCACAACGTGCCGTCGCGCGGTCTTGTTCCACATCCCAGCTTACCACCTGTAGCGGTATAGCGTGACAGGCTCCCTGCAAGATCCAACCGAACGAATCGTTGTACTCGGCGACCGGTTGCTGGTGTGGCGGATTGCAAAGCCCCAGCACTGCTTGGACCATCAGCAGACCATCATCGACAATATGAAAGACCCCTCGTTGCGTGCGTCTCAAATTTCCAAAAGTATGGGACGTCTTAAATGGCTTGAGCTCCCAATGAGTCAACTCTCGGTTGACATGGGGACCGATCGGTGAGACGTGCATCCCACCGTCGCTTGCCTCCGTCGTTATGATACCTTCAAGAATCATTGGATTCCCCGAAGTGAGCGATAAAGCGGTGTAGGATTGGAAACGCAGTTTCACCCCCCTCGCAGGAGACGCTCACCGAGAAAACTATCAAGTTCGGGAATCTCAAGAATCTTTTGACGTGTCGCAGCCACGTCGTACTCGACGCGTCGAAACTCAAGATGCGGATGATCATAGATCACGTAACAACTTCGCCAATCTTCATCACGCGGCTGCCCCACACTGCCAACGTTGATCATGGCCTTCGCATTCGTCAATTCGTAATGGAACTGAAACTCCGGCGGAGCGAAGAACTGATGATCCGCCGTGAATACTCCAGGCATATGGGTGTGCCCTTGAAACGAGTAACGCTGTATGAGCGAGAAAAGTCGTTCCATCTTTCTCGGACTATACGCTTCGTCCGGAAACACGTACTCGTTGATTGGGTTGGACACCGATCCGTGGACGTAAACCACACCCTCTTCGGTATAAACGCGAGGTAACTTTGCAAGGAAACTCAACCGGGCCTTAGCGTCCCCGGGCTTGATGCTCTCTTCGACTTGCTGCCTTGTCCAAAAGATCGCTTGTTCCGCAACCAGAGTGAAACCTTCGGGATCAATCAAAGCACCATAGTCATGGTTGCCGATGACACACATTTGCATGGTCATCACAATGTCCAAGCATTCGCGAGGATTTGGCCCGTAACCAATAATATCTCCCAAACAGAAGATCCGATCGCATTTCTGCGACTTGATGTCTTCCATGACCGCGGTGAGGGCTTCTAAGTTTCCGTGGATGTCGCTGACGATCGCCGTTCGCAAAGTGATACTCCCTGCCTCCGGTGGCTAAGGTGTTTGTCGCATTGTAAATGCAAAGACATTGAAAATTATCGGCCCGAACGCAATCGATCACCGAGGTTATTGTCTAGTTCCGAAATCGCATAGATCTTGGCTATTGTCGTCTCCAGATCGTACTCGACGCGGCGGAAGAAGATTTTTTTCGCATCGTAATCGAGAATCGTGTAACAGGCTCTTGGATCTTCATCGCGCGGCTGCCCAACACTCCCGACATTGATCATCAATTTTTCTCGCCCAAGCGAGAAAGTGTGATCGCAATCTTCCGGGGTGATAAACTCGCAATCAGGAGTAAAAACGGCTGGAATATGCGTGTGACCTTGGAAACAATACTGAGGCACCTTGGCAAACAACCGATCCATCTTGTGTCGATCGTATACCGCTTCATGAAAGACGTATTCGTTGGTTGGATCGCAAGGAGACCCGTGCACGAAGAGAAACTTATCCGACTGGTAGGATTTCGGGAGCTCATTGATGTAGTCCCAACGGTTGTTCACAGCCCTCGATGGCCCCTTGTTGAGCTCTTTGCGAGTCCATTGAATCGCCTGGAATGCGATCGGATTAAATCCGCTCGGATCGATGACCGAAGCTTGGTCATGATTCCCCAAGATCGTAAGCTTGGCCTTCTTCATCACGAGTTCAAGACATTCAATCGGGTTCGGTCCGTACCCAACCACATCGCCTAGACAAAGAATCTCGTCGATGTTCTGTTTGGACAAATCGGCAAGGACGGCCTGAAGGGCTTCGAGATTCCCGTGAATGTCGCTCAACAACGCTTGTCTCATCGCTTGGTTCTCCCAAGCCCCACCGGGGCGGACATCGCCGGCAAGTCCATGCCGAACGCCCCACAATTCAACTGCGTTCGAATCGTACCGTGTGGGCCACTGTAAGCATTGCCAAATAAGGAAACACTTCGTTCCTGGCTAGTAAGGAAAGGATGGTCAGGGCGAAGCGGCATCGGAAATGCAATCTACTTACAATCTGGAAACAATGGAAAACGCAGTGGGATTCCCAACTTCTTCAAGAATTCCCTCCCAAATAAGTGTAACCTTGAGCCTGGGCTTTGGGCAGTGCTATTCGCACCAGCAATCCGAGGGCCTGCCATTTCACAAGTCCAGCCTTTTGTCGCTGGACGGAACTTGGGTATTGCTCTCTTGGGCTATCTGCCGCGGCTAGCTACTTATTGGGGCGATCTGGTTTGTCAGGCGTGCGGTTTTCCTTTCGGTAGTCCCAAGGGGCTTGGGGATTGTCGGTCGCCCAAAGCCCGCGTTTGTTGTTTTTTGCCTCAATTTCCAGTTCCGCCAATTGCTTCGACTGATTGTAACGCTTGAAATGCCATGCGTTTCCCGTTCGGATCATTTCGGCGTTTACGTGCAAGTCCCCCACGTATACTTGCGCAAGCGGTCGCTCGAAATTGTCCTTTTTGAGCCAGGTGACCCGCACCTGGGTATCCCCAAGAATTTTCCTGAGGGCCTCCGTGGATTCCTTCCCGTACGCTTGCTTGAGCTCCGGGGCATCGGTCCCCTCGATCTGCACTTCATATTCCTTCCCCTCGGCCGTTTTCACTTTGAAGGAATCACCGTCGATGACCTTCGTCACCTCTCCCCCAATCGATTCTTCAACTTCTGAAGATTTCTGTGGGGCATTCGCTTCTTGACTGGACTCTTGGGTACTCCCAACCTTTGAGGGCTTTGCCTCATCCTGGGCGGCGGTAGTTGGTAACCCAAAACACAAGCAAAAACATGCGAGAGAAATCCCATGAGTCCCCCGAAAAGCGATTGCGGTACGGCACTTGGAAGGCATAGCAACGAATTCCTTGACGGTTTTAGAATGAAAGTCGGTGTGCAAATGAAAGAAAGACGTTTTCAAATGAAAGCAGGAGGCATGATGAAAAAATGGCCAGACTGTGCGATACTATATCACAGAAAGATCTTATCCGCCCGCTGGGTATGGACTGCGAAGTAAATGCTTTCGAGTAAGCCTCACAAGCTTTCCAGGTTCGGCCCGGACAACCAATCCATAGAACCAATTCATACAACCAACGATGACAGCGGCCCGGGACAACATCCAGTAGCGGCAATCTTAAGCATTCGCCACAACGATTAGTAAAGGACAGGTATACATTAGTCATGCAGGAATTTGGGGGTGATGAGACTACCGATCCAGCCAAATTGACGAAGCAGCAAGCCGGGCAAAAATCCCCCTTGCCTGAGCCCGATGCGTCGATTCTTGCGACGAGGCGGTTGATGACTCGCGACATCCCGGCGGGTATTCGAGTTGCGCCGCACTCCTGGAGAGACGGACGAGCATGGTTGCTCAGCACCATTCTGCACACCTGCGTGTTACTGCTTTTGGCACTCTTCTGGCAGCCATCGATTCGTGGTACTGGAGATCTTCTTGATCGCCCAGTTGGCATCGCGGTGTTTCATCAGTCCGCATCAGGGGACTTGTACGAACTAAGCGATGGGGGAGGAAGTGCAGAAGAATCCAAGGATCGCTCGACAGACGCGAATTCGGAAGACTCGTCAGTGCAAAACGCGGTGGCAAGCATGCCTGCCCCGATCGACCTTAAGGAGCTAACAAAGGATTTAGAAGGATACCAGACCAAAACCACATTGACCGCGCCCGATCAAGGGCAGGGGACTGGTCTCGGAGCTACGAACACACTTTCAGGTACTGGCACCGCAACCGGCAGTAATGGTTCGAATTCGGGAAAAGGCAAAGGGGTCGGCGGGACCGGATCCACTACCGCTAGTTTCATGGGACTACGGGGTACTGGAGCCAACTTCGTCTATGTACTAGACCGCTCTGCCAGCATGGAGGAATTTGAGGGAGCTCCGATGCGGTTCGCAAAAAGCGAACTGATGAAAAGCATTGCTTCACTATCGGAAAAGAACCAGTTTCAGGTAGTCTTCTACAACGAATCTCCTGGCTCGCTAAGCCCAGCGACCTCTGGTGGAAAAATGCTCCCTGCAAATGAGACCAATAAAGATCGTGCGGGACGATTTATCAAAGCGATCAAGCCACTTGGGGGAACAGAACATATCCCTGGTCTAAAAATGGGGTTGTCCTTCGGACCAGACGTATTGTTTTTCTTAACCGATGCTGCCGAACCGGCAATGAACGAATCACAACTTCTTGAAATCCAATCGCGAGCGGAACGGAACCTTACCACAATCCATACCGTTCAGTTCAATCGAGGCCCAGCACCTAACGACGGTGGATGGATCCGTGAACTCGCCGAACGGAACCGCGGAACTTACCGATACGTGGATATTTCCAATTTGGAATAAATCAATCGTATAGAAACAAAAACTCATGACCAAAATAATCGAATTACATCACCCTCTCGCAAAACATCATCTCTCGATCCTGCGGTGCAAAGATACGGCGCCGGTTCTGTTTCGAAACCAAGTTCGATTGCTATCGATGCTCCTAGCAGTGCGCGCAACCGAAGACCTGACGACAACGACCATTGAAGTACAGACTCCGTTGGCGATTACCCGCGGTAGTCGCCTCGCTCAAAGGGTTGCAATCGTTCCCATTCTCCGTGCAGGACTGGGACTCGTTGACCCCGTACTGGAACTTCTCCCAACTGCGGAGGTCTGGCACTTGGGAATGTACCGCGACGAAGCCACGGCATTGCCCGTTGAGTACTACAGCAAGTTACCCGCAAACGACCCAGCCCAGGTCGGCTTGGTACTCGATCCAATGCTCGCTACCGGTGGATCAATCCGAACCGCGGTGTCTGCTTTGAAAAAATGGGGGGTCAAAGACATTCGAATCCTCAGCGTCATCGCAGCCCCCGAAGGAATCGAAGCTTTAACGCTGGAGCATCCAGACATCAGCATCTACGTCGGGGCGATTGACCAAGAACTCAACGAACACAAATTCATTGTTCCCGGTCTCGGCGATGCCGGCGACCGTATCTTCAACACATCCCGTTAAGGGATTTCTCTAGCCCTACAATATGTTGCCATGCGAGATCCGAAATCTCTGCGTTCTCATCGATGGTTTGGTCCGGATGACCTGCGAAGCTTTGGACATCGCTCTAGGCTCAAAGGGATGGGCGTCGATGACGTCGATTTTCAAAATCGACCTATCATCGGAATTCTCAACACATGGAGCGACCTGAACACTTGTCACTCTCACTTCAAAGAACGCGTTGAAGAAGTGAAACGAGGCGTTTATCAGGCGGGAGGGTTCCCGGTAGAGATACCCGTAATGAGCCTCAGCGAAATGCTGATGAAACCCACGACGATGCTCTATCGCAATCTCCTTGCGATGGAGACAGAAGAAGTTCTGCGGTGCCATCCAGTCGATGCCGCTGTATTGATGGGCGGATGCGACAAAACGGTTCCTGCAATGCTGATGGGGGCGATCAGTGCCGATATACCCTCGCTGTTTTTTCCCGCCGGGCCCATGCTCAAATCGTATTGGAGAGATGTCACGCTAGGATCAGGAACAGACGCATGGAAGTACTGGGCAGAGCGATGCGCAGGAAATCTCTGTGATTCGGAATGGAAAGAAATCGAAACTTGTATCGCTCGTTCTGCAGGAACGTGCATGACCATGGGAACCGCCTCTACGATGGCCTGTATTGCAGAAGCGCTCGGGCTGACCCTCCCCGGGGCCAGTTCGATCCCGGCTGTCGTGGCAGAACATAGTCGACTCGCTGTAGCCTCGGGAAGAATGGCCGTCGAAATCGCTTGGGAACAACGAAATCCCTCGAAAATACTATCTCAAGGTTCGTTTGAGAACGCCCTCGTCACGCAGTTGGCAATCGCTGGGTCGACCAACGCAATTGTCCACATGATCGCTATGGCGCGCAGAGCAGGCTACAAGATCACCTTGGATGATTACGACCTCTGGTCGCGCCGGGTACCCGTCCTCGCAAACCTCCGCCCCAGTGGCAAATACCTCATGGAAGACTTTCACTTAGCCGGTGGGCTGAGAGCCTTATGGAGAGAAATTCAAGACCTACTCGACCTTCAAGCGCTACAGATCGATGGTAGAACACTCAAGGATTCCATCTCGGATGCACGCTCGATGGATGCCGATGTTATCCGTCCTCGAAATCACCCCTTGGTCGAACACGGAGGTACCTGCGTACTTCGAGGAAACTTGGCTCCCGATGGATGCGTGATCAAATCCTCGGCGAGTACCCAAGCCTTACTCAAGCATCGTGGTCCTGCAGTCGTCTTCGAAAACTACCCCGACTTGAAACGAAGGATCAATGACCCCACGCTCGATGTGAACGCAGATTCCATTTTGGTGCTCAAACAAGGTGGCCCCTTGGGAGCACCCGGATTTCCAGAATGGGGAATGCTACCGATCCCCGAGAAACTTCTGAAACAAGGCGTAAGAGACATGGTGAGGATTTCCGACGCTCGTATGAGCGGGACGAGTTACGGAACCTGTGTCTTACACGTCTCACCAGAGTCGGGGGCAGGCGGCCCCCTGGCTTGGGTTCGTACCGGAGATGTGATCGAACTCGACGTCCCGAACCGTCGTATTGAACTGATCGTTAGCGAAGACGAACTGACAAAGCGTAAAACCGCTTGGATTCCCCCGAAAGCTCACGCCACGCGCGGTTTTGTCAAACTATTCACAGACCATGTTACTCAAGCTCATCTCGGGTGTGATTTCGACTTTCTGGAAGGAAGCGACCCTGGAAAAGAACCAGATATCTTTTAACATCCAAATCAGGCGCGCTGGTGTTTTCTCCAAGACCTCCAAAGCTGACAAAAAGAAACCTCAAATTCTGCCGGTATTTCTTCAGGGTGCCTCCTCGGACAAGCGACTACCGCTGCGTTCTTCAAAGCACGTGCGAGTGCGCTGAAGAACGGAACCAATAAGAGTGTGTTTTTGGCAAGGCGGACGATGAACCAGACCAAAATTGATTGGGGAGAAACGCTCGAATTCCATCGACGCTGGCTCTCTACCGTCATCCGGTCCAGGTTAT
>JBIJCS010000460.1:0-4128 GCA_044344575.1 Pirellula sp.
ACTTCAAACCCCCTGCCCTGCTCTTGAACGTCCCCTGAATCCCTCACCAACGGATCTTGTTCTCCTCCCAAAAATCCGATCGTACCCGCCGTACATCTCCCCAAGATCCGATCCGCAATCTCCCGATGCGAACTTCGCAACATCCCCAAGTTCGAGACCAACGATCCATTCGCAACTAACAATACGCGACTTGTCGATGTCGCATGCGATAATTCTGCAACTAAGTCTTCGCCATCTCCACCTACCAACCATCGCTTCACTCGTTCGTAATCCCCCACATGCACGTTGGTGATGATCTCTAACTGGTGCCGATCCTCTGGCAAAAACTCCCTCCCGTACTCTTGCTCCGGCGGCACGATCTGCGGAACTATCCCCCCACGAAATATCCCCATCCCCCCTGTATACGCTCGCGCTTGATCTTCCCAATCTAACTCCTTGCGCAATTCCTCTACCCTGCGAACTCCCTCCGAAAGCCATTGCCCCGTCGCTTCTCCCGCTTGTTGCCCCTCTGCACTACCGTCAATACTACTCTCTGCAGTCTCCTCCGTTGGATTGCTACCGCCATCTTCACTAGCTTCACCATCCACATACGGTTGCAGATACGGTTGCACATACGGTTGTAAAGTCATCCTCGCTACGACTCGTGATTCTCGGCCTCGAAGTGCATCTGCCCAAGGTCCTTTGAACTGCGTGATCCGCCGAACAGGCCCCAACTCCTTGCGGGCAAAAAACCATGGTGTTACCATCAAATCTCGTGCTTCGTCCCGTCGAAGATCTAACGCTAACGTCGCATTCGCAACTTCTTGCAATGCTCGCACTCGCTGCAGTCCATCAAGTTGACTCAGGCCGTCTTGTCCACTCAGCCCGTCCCGTCCACTCAGCCCGTCCCGTCCGTTCGGCCCGTTCTGTCCATTCAGTCCATTCAGTCCACCCGGTCCACTGAGGCCACTTGCCGATCCATCGATGACTTCTTGCCAATATTCGGCTTGCGGCGAAGCGTCCCTGCCTACGTAGATCAGGGTTTTGTCCCCTGTCTGCACCCAGGCTTGTAACGCTCTTAACACTTCGAATTGATGCATCGGAAAACGATCTGGCATCCAAACGATGGTTTGTACCGAAGTATGCATCGCTGGTGACAAGCTTTCCATTCGCTGTGTGCGAAACCCTCGGTCTTGTGCTAACTCGCGAAATACTGTCAGCCCACTTGGACTGCATTCACCTACGTAACTGTCGGACTCTCCATAGACGCTGTTGATCGGTTGTTTGCATCCAGTCAAAGTCAATCCCAGCATCCCCCACGCCACCAGCCCCGCCATCGGCCCAACACCGACAGTCTTTGCTACACGGCATTCCTGCACCATCGCTTCGACCTTCGGCAACTCAGCCCAATACGCTTCAAACTTCGCTTCGCTGATCTCTTTGCCACCAAAAAAAGTGGCTTCGAACATCTCGACCAATTCTTGAAATGAGCGTTGAAGTTGAGGCCAAGCTTTTAGTTCTCGCACATAACGATGATTGGTCTTGCCTTTCGCCAATCGAATACCATTTGCGGCATCGCATTCAACGAGCAAGTAACTGAACAGATAAACAGTTGCTTTCGCATATTGTTTATCCTGCCTGTACCGGTCCGCTTGGGCTTTGAATCCTACCAAGGAGCTTTCCATCTCGAACGGCAAATCGGTAAGTTTCGCGCGCTGTGCGGCGAGGTCTTCTAAGTCGCTTCCCGTACCATTTCTGAGCTTTCGCCTTCGGTTATCTTGGTTTTTCAGCATCAGTGCAACGATCCAGATCCCCAGGCCAATGCACAGAATTACCAAAACCGTTCGGACAAGAGACACCAACCAATCGCCAGTCGAGAATCCGGACCAAGTATTCGTGCCACCTCCTGTATTTGTATTCCCCGTTGGGGCGACGCGTTCATCGACCGTGTCGAGATGCCGATCGGAGAGGTCTTGGTGCGCTGGTAATGCCCGTCCCAAGATCACTCGTTCTTGTTGCACGTCCGCCCACACCGGATTGGTTCCTTGTCGCAGGGCATTGGTGCCAGAATCGTGAAGCATGGTTTGCGTTGTAGGCCCTTGCCTGGTTTCTGCTGGCACGGCCTTAACTTGTGCAGTGTCTAGTTGTGCAGCGATTACCTTTCCTGGTAGCGACACGGCTAATGCAGCGACCGACACGATGAGGATGGTTTGGAATTGAAGACATGGTTGCCTTCGATGTTGGGTTGGTGTTCGATTTTCCATTTGGTGGTACTGTCGCATCCTCCTTCTTAACCTCCGCGCACTGCGTTCGCTTGTTGTCCTAATCGCTGTGCTTCGGCTTTGAGCTTGAGTTCCAGGTCCCATCCTTCTGCGCGAATTCTCGTGTTCATGTAAGCTAAGAAACGAACTACGGCTGTCCAGATCGCGACGGACCAAAGGGCGATTGGATAGATCACGAGGTCAGTCCACCAACCCCATTGCCAAGTACCGAAGAGAACTCCGACCAGCATTGCACCACAAAAGTAAAGAGCTAGGGTAGCGAGCAGAGCGAACATTGAAGTACTGATTCCTAGTCCTCCGGCGTCCGACGTGGCTTTTTGTAGCCATTTGGTCCTTTTCGAATAGTTGAATGCATTTGGCGTGTTTGCTGGGACTTTGAGGGGAGTCAACTCCAGTGCCAAGATCTCTGGAGCGAAGGGGCGTGCGATTCGAACGATCCAACAACAAAGTGCAGCGAGTCCCAGCCAGGTAATGATGCTAAAACTGCGATGCCAATCGGGAGAGAGAGCCATGACTACGGTCAGTACCAGTGCGGGGAGAGCTCCTCGGAGAACGCCTAAGATCCACACGACGGCATTGCGTCGTTTCCATAGTGGTATTAACCAATCGCTTCTTTTTAAGCGGGTTGAGAAGACCGTATGTCCGAGGGTTACCGTTAGCCCAACCATCGCCAGGGGAGTTTCCAGGAAGACCAAAAGGGCCATCCAGAAAAGGTACTGCATTCGATAAAAGACGTCGGAAGTGGTGCTTGCTGAGAGCAGTGCCAACTGGTCGTAGTGTCTTAGGGGCTCGAGTGCGATCGCA
The DNA here is from genome assembly GCA_044344575.1 of Pirellula sp. Classification (GTDB taxonomy): domain Bacteria; phylum Planctomycetota; class Planctomycetia; order Pirellulales; family Pirellulaceae; genus JBKCUI01. The sequence goes on from JBIJCS010000460.1 coordinate 3,066, forward strand.
TTCAGGATTGCGAAAGGGATTGCGCCTGCGAGACCGGTGGTAGCGATTCGCCCTATGTATTCGCGGAGGACGCGCAGGCTCAAGTCGAGGAGCTCTTGGGAGCTGCGGAGTACGATAGCGATGGAGGTGCGATCGAGCTGCATCATCGTGCTCCTTGGGAAGAGTTCGACCAAGAGATTTTGACGCTTGTGGTTTTTTTCGTCGAAATTTCTGGAGGATAACCGAGGATGCAAAAATAGAACATCAGAGCTCCTGCGCTTGCGATTGCTACGGCAACTTTTAGAGCGTAGGGCAACTCGGAGGGGGAGATGAATCCTTCGATGAAGGCAGCGAGAACGAACAGGACGACAGCGACGAGAATGATTGGCATTGCCCGTTGGCCGCTTTGGAGGAACGCATCGCGCCGCGTCATACCGTCGGTGATAAGCCACCCGAGTCCGAGGCGTAGGCCGGCAGCGGCGGATAGGGCGATCGCCATCAGCTCGAATACTCCGTGTGCGGTAACGAATTCAAAGAACGTGTCTCCGGATGTTACGTCTGCGCGGGCCATGTACCCGAAGCTTGCTCCGAGCGACATCGCGTTGTAGGCGAGTTTCATCAGGGAGGGTAGGATCAATGGCCCGAGGGCGAAGCACTGCAGACCGATGCTTGTGTTGTGTTGAATGTAGCCGGCGGCGGCAGCGGCGTATTGCCGATGGTTGCCTTCTAAAGGTTGAGCGTACATTTGTTCCAGCATTTCGATTTGGTCATTCCCTAAGACACGTTCGGCGAAGCGAGGGAAGGGGGTTTCGGCCCATCCCATTAGAGCGGCGAGTGAGAAAAGCCCGAAGAAGATGATGCATGCGGCTTTCACGCAAAAGTCGGTGAAGACGGCACGTGGAGCGGTCACTGTCATGTAGTTCCACCAGTGGGCGACTGGGAAGCGAGAGGATCGATAGAGGTGACCGTGGGCGCGTGCAACGAGTCGCTGCAGATAGTCGATCGTACCTGGTGGGAGGCTCCAATGTTCAGCCATGGCGAGGTCTGAGCAAGCCGCGCGATAGAGAGCCGCAAACCGTGTGGC
>JBIJCS010000462.1:0-4103 GCA_044344575.1 Pirellula sp.
CCCAAAGGGCCCCCAGCCGATCTTGAACGCACGAAATCCGTTCTGCTTGACTTGCAACAAACTCTCTTTCATCCCTTCAGGCTCTTGCATCAAGAGAGACGCGTAAGGCTGTACGCGATCGAGATAGCGACCACCGAGCAATCTGCCGACCGGTTGCCCGGTAGCTTGCCCCAGCAAATCCCACAAAGCGATGTCGATCCCGCTGATCGTATGTGTGATGGAACCCCCGCGCCCCAACCAAAACATATGTTGATGGAGTTTTTCGCTGACACGCTCCGGTTCAAGTGCAGTTTCACCCGTGTACAACGGACGCAACACATCCAACGAAGCTTGAACAAGCCGATCGTTTGTAAAGACGCTACCGAGCCCAACATTGCCGGTATCGGTATGTACCGCAATCAATGTATGTACACAATCATCGGGACGCAATTCGTTGCTCCAACCTCCCTCGGGTGTTGCGCCTCGCAATCCAGCACACGTAATTTTCGTAATCTTCATCGTTGAAAAAGTATTGGGGACTAGAAATGAAACAACAAAGCAATGGACCAACGCAAATGTATTGTAACGAAGCTCAACTTCTTGTGTTCCGACGATAGACCTCGACAACAGGCTGAAACTCAACTTGGTGATCCAATGGAAACACGGGACGAGCACACCGCCGATGCCCCAAACTCGGAAGATTCGCACTCGAAGATCCAGGAGCATCAATCAATAACATGTGGCTACACCAAGCAGCATACATCGCGTGCTGACAATGCGGGGACTTGATCACTACTGCATCAAAATTTCTCGGGTTCTGTCCGTTCGCAAAATAGAAAGATCGATCGTATAGGTTAACGCCACGACTTGATACCACCAGCGTTAATCGATCGGATTCAATCACTGCAGTCGGACCGGAATCCCACAACTCCCCGAAAGACTCGCTGCGAAATACCCCGTCACTTAGTGATCTGACTTTGCCTTCAATCGTCATGGGTTGAAAGCGAACCGGGTCGAGTGTCCCTCCGACCTGGACTTTTACCAAGCCTCCAACGCCTGCTTGAAATGCTATTTCGGCGGCTGGACGATCGACGATAGGTGCGAGCATACGACCGGGATATCCACATTCGAGAAGTGCTTTGATGACGGCATTACTGTCTCCAGAAGCTCCAGAACTGGTCGCATCAGCAGCATCGACCAATCCTATCGTGCTTCGGATCGTAGGTGGCTTTACACGGTGAATTTCAAGCACCGCTTTTTGCAACTCTTCGAGGGATAGCAGCGGCACCTGCATCCTCTCTCGATAACTCCAAAACTCTTCCGCAATCTTCATCGCAGTTTCGCAAGCTAGCGGTTCATCGTCATTAGTCACGACAAAACTCACACTCCCTAACTCAGGAACATCGGTGAATGGATTACCTATAAACATTCCTGCACTCAATCCACGAGGGCCTTTTTCACAGTTTTGCGCAGCTCGGATGCATCGTCCGAATAACCCCGTTTCGGTAATCAATTCATCACCCCGAACCAATGCCGGAATCACAACTCGAGCGGTAACGGGTCGAACCTCTTGACGAACGATCCTTAACAACAATTCTGCTGCTCTCGATCCAGTCTCAAAGAAATCCACATGCGGATAGGTATGGTAGGCAACGATCGCATCGGCTTGCTGAAACATCTTGCGCGTTGCGATTCCATGCAAATCCAACGAGACGACAATTGGTATTTTCTCTCCCAAAATCTCTCGAGCTTGCTCCAGTAAAAACCCCTCCGGGTCGAACTCGTTCTCAGCACACATCGCACCGTGCATGCAAAAATAGACTCCGTCAATCGGACCCGTCTGAGCCACCGCCCGGATCTCATCGAGAAAATCTTTTGATAGGGTTGACCAAGCATCTGCGGCAAGTGTCCCACCTGAAGTAATAAAAAAGGCACTATAAGTCGGAAGCAACTCAACCTGCGGGTCTTGATCGAAAACGCTCAATGCTCCTCCGACTTCATTGCGAACCGTTCGGTGGTAATCGATGAGGTCTTCCCGACGTCGAATTCCAAAGTCCCCCAAATGGCTTAAGTTTGGATTGAACGTAGAGACTTCTTGTTTGCATTCAGCGATCAAGATGCGGAGTGTCATAGGATGCGTAGTCTTGAGGTAAAAAGACAATTATGGTGAATATCAACAGCACGGCAGCGAATAGGTAAGCAGTGGCTGCAACAATCAACATACCGGGTAACCCAAGCGACTCTTTCCAAACGCCCACAAGCAATGGCGCAAATCCCGAAAGAACAGAACCAAAAAAATTCAGGATTCCTACTGCGGAGGCTCGCGATTTCGGTGCAATCACCTCAAAGGCTGCTGGAAAAATATTTCCCATCATCCATCCACTGAGAAAACCAAAAGCGACCAACACTCCCTTTAAATGAGAAAGCTGGTTCACTTGCCCAATCGCAACCAACAGCGGAGCACACCCAATAAGACTCACAAGCAACGCGAGAAATCGCCCCGACCGCATCGTCGCCTTCCAATAGTCTGCAACATAGCCCCCAACAAACAATCCACATAAGGTTGCTGATTGAAGGTAGACCGTCGACGTCAGCCCAGCTTGTGCCGACGTCAACCCAAATCGCTCCTCGATATACCGTGCCAACCAAGCGTAAATCATCCACAAGCCAAAAACGAAAAGCGGGAAGATCAAGCATAACGAACGATATGTCGGCACACGAAACAGTAAGAGAACCGATACATACCAGGGCGAATTTCCCACAGCACGATCGTCCTCACGATCGTCCTGACTATCGTCTTCTCCAAGAGATCTCGATGGTCGGACCTCTCTGCGGAGAAAGAACCAAGCGTAGGGTAGCGCGTAAAGTATCCCAACAGCCCCAAGAATAAAAAACGCAACTCGCCAACGCCCCATTTGCGCCATCCATCCGCCAAACGAAGCCCCCGCAACGATCCCAGCGATTTGGGCAGTGGTTAAACTCGCCACCGCTTTCGATCGCCAACGCGCAGGTGTCGCATCAGAAGTCAAGGCAATCGCCGCAGGCATAAAAAGTGCCTCAGAGATTCCCATCGCAGCACGAAGGGATAAAAGCATCGTCGCCGAAGTGGACAACCCGGTAAGAATCGTCACCACGCTCCACAGCACTAAACTAAAAACCACTAACCTGCCTTTTGGAATTCGATCAGCAAAAATTCCTGCAATCGGACAGCCAATTCCATAGATCCACAAGAACAACGTGCCGGTCAAACCAAGCTGCAGATCGGTCATCTGCAAGTCTTCTTTCAACGCAGCAAACATCGTAAAGACGACTTGGCGGTCACAATAATTCAAGAAATAAGCAACCCACATCCAGAAAACTACTGCAAGCGTTGCCTTGAATGCCTTCGAATTTTTCGGCTCTGCTTCAGTTGTGCACATAACAAAGACAATTTGTGATTGTTGCCTACCGCCTGAATGGAAGGGTAGGACGAGCAGGTATTTTTACACCAACGACTTCCAACCCAAGAACAGAGTATGATGAACATCCGTTAGTGTAACCCAGTTGCCTGACTAGCATGTGGCTCGGCAAGCCTAGGTTTTCAGATTTTCTCGTCTTGGGGTGTATTTATGCGTTGGCGGCTTATATCAACTGGAGCGTGTTGCTCGATCGTTTTTTCAATGTCAGGCTTCTTCCTAGGCCCCGTGGCACAAGGTTCGGAGGACGGGAACGATATGGATCGGTCCGTGTTACCCATCCACGAGCCAAAGCAACCAAAATACGACATCTTGGATGCAAGAAATGCACAACCACCAACAAGGTGGAACTTGAAAGCCCCCGCAGCGGCTCCGAACGTCGTGGTGATTTTGATCGATGATATCGGATTCGGACATTCCAGTGCCTTCGGTGGTCCTTGCAAGATGCCCACCTTGGAACGTTTGGCAAACAACGGTCTAAAATACAACCGATTTCATACCACTGCCCTGTGCAGTCCAACACGCACTGCCCTGCTCACCGGTTACAACCATCACAGCAATAACGCAGGCGCGATTATGGAAGTTGCCACTGCGTTCCCTGGGAACACCGGCATTCGTCCCCAATCCATCACACCAATGGCCGAAGTACTACGACTCAACGGTTACTCA